>CAXSEX010000059.1:12867-14464 GCA_964236415.1 uncultured Acetobacteraceae bacterium
CACGTCACGCCGGCATGGCTGGCCTCGCGCCCGAAGCCGGGGCCGCGCGCATCGCCGTCAGAACAGCTTGGGAAGCGGTCACATGGTCAAACTGGACGTCAACGGCCGCGCGCACGAGATCGACGTGGACCCGGACACCCCCCTGCTCTGGGTGCTGCGCGAGCAGCTCGGGATGACCGGGACCAAGTACGGCTGCGGCATCGCGCAGTGCGGGGCCTGCACGGTGCACGTGGACGGCCAGGTGATGCGGTCGTGCCAGCTGCCGGTCGGCAGCGTGTCGGGCAAGGTGCTGACCATCGAGGGGCTGTCGTCCGACAGCAGCCACCCGGTGCAGGCGGCGTGGCTGGCGCACCAGGTGCCGCAATGCGGCTACTGCCAAAGCGGGCAGATCATGGCCGCCGTGGCGCTGCTGAGCGAGAAGCCGCAGCCGACCGACGACGACATCAACGAGGCGATGACCAACATCTGCCGCTGCGGCACCTACCAGCGCATCCGGGTGGCGATCCACTCGGTCGCCGGCGGGAAGGCCTGACATGGGGGTGGTGCACCGGCGCCGCTTCCTGGCCTCGGCCGTGGGCGGCGGCTTCGCGCTCGCTTGGGCGTTGCCCGGCGGCGTGATGGAGGCGGTCGCGCAGACGGTGCCGGGCGCGCCGCTGACCCCGGCCTCGGCGGGTGGAACGCCGGTCGGGATCTGGGTGGTCATCAAGCCCGACGACACGACGGTGATCCGCATTGCGCGGTCGGAAATGGGCCAGGGCACGCTCACGGGCCTCGCGCAGCTGGTCGCAGACGAGTTGGGCGCCGATTGGAAAAAGGTCACGACGGAGTACGTGCCGCCCGAAGCGAACCAGGCGAGCAAGCGCGCTTGGGGCGAGATGCTGACCGGCGGCAGCCAGGGCATCCGGCAGTCGGTGGACTACGTGCGCCAGGGAGGTGCCGCGGCGCGCACCATGCTGGAGCAGGCGGCGGCGGCGCAATGGGGCGTGGCCTCGTCGGAATGCCGGGGGCATGAGGGCGCCGTGACCCATGCGGCCAGCGGCAAGCGCCTGCGCTACGGCGCACTGGCGGAGGCGGCGGGCAAGCTGCCGGTGCCGCAGGACGTGGCGCTGAAGACGCCGGGCGACTGGACGATCATCGGCAAGCCGCTGCCGCGGCTGGACACGGCCGAGAAAACCAACGGCACGGCGGTATACGCCATCGACGTGGTGCTGCCGGGCATGCTGCTGGCGGCGGTCGCGCAATGCCCGGTGTTCGGCGGCAAGCTCGCGGGCTTCGACGCCCCGGCGGTGCAGGGGATGCCGGGCGTGCGCCACGTGCTGCCGGTCGGCGACAACGCAGTGGCGGTGGTCGCCGACACCTGGTGGCAGGCCAAGACGGCGCTGGAAAAGCTGCCGGTCACGTGGGACGAGGGGCCGGGCGCCACGGAGGACAGCAAGGCCATCGCCGCGCGCCTGGCCGAAGGGCTGGACGCGCCCACGACGGCGGTGGGCAACAAGGCCGGCGACGCGTCGGGCGTGCTGGCCCACGCCCGGCGCACCGTCACTGCGACCTACGGCACCCCGTTCCTGAACCACGCGACGCTGGAGCCGATGAATTG
>CAXSEX010000060.1:0-2383 GCA_964236415.1 uncultured Acetobacteraceae bacterium
CCTCGATCACCTCGTTCGGCGCCGTCGGCTGCGCGTCGCGCTTGAGGTAGGCGACGACGATGTCCGGCGGCCACTCGGCGTCCGACGAGCAGAACGGGCACATGCTGAGCGGCTCGCGGGTGAGGACGAAGAAGTCGGCCTCCGCCTTGAGCGGCGGCGCCATGAAGCCGGCCACCGTGGCGGCGTGGCCGGCCAGCGCCTGCGCGCGCTCCGAAAAGCGCAGGCCGGTCACGCTCCAGCCGGAATACAGGTCGTCGAAGCGCAGCCGTTCCGCCGCTTGGGCACGGCCGGCTGCCAGCAGCGGCGCGGCCAGCAGGGCGCGGCGGCGCAGGCTACGGGGTGCCAAGGCCCAGGGCCTCCGCCATGGCGCGGAACACGAAGGTGTTGTCCACGAAGCCGTGCAGCCGCTCCGACCCCGGGCCGGTCGCCCGCAGCAGCGCGTCGTCCGCGGAGTGCACCCCCTGCTCCGCGTCGCGCGGCAGGTTGCCGGTGCGGAGCTGCGCGCCCGGCGTGTTCCCCTTCTCGTTCGCGACGTAGGGGCCGCCGGGGCCGCTGCGCACGGCGGGGACGCGGGGGCCGTCCAGGCTGGGCCGGTAGGTTTCGTAGTAGTCCGGGAACGACGCATAGAACATCGCGAGCCGCCGCGACACGTCCACGCTGGGCGGGTAGCCGCGGGCGTCCGGCGCCGGGTAGTTCGGGAAGCCGGCGTCGGCATAGACGCTCACCTTGTCGCGCATCTGCTCGGCCTGCACCTCGTCCCGCACGGTGCCGACGATGCCCACGCCGTGGGTGTGGTCCGGCACCACGATGACCAAGGTATCGTCGCGGGTCCCCGCCCAGTCCAGCACGGTCTTGAGCGCGTGGTCGAGCATGATGGTGTCGTACACCGACCGCTCCCAGTCGATGGGATGGTTGAACTTGTCGATCAGCCCGCTCTCGATCATCAGGTAGAAGCCGGCCGGGTTGCGCTCCAGCACCTTGAGCGCGGCGGCGACCTGTTCCGTCAGGTCCGGCTGGTCGGGGAAGCGCCCGACGGTCCCCTTCTTCAGGTAGAACCGGTCAAGGGCGCCGTCCATGTTGCCGAGGTTGAACAGGCCCAGCAGCTTCCTGGTGGACGGATCATCGGCGGCGGATAGGGCTGCGGCCGTGTCGGCAAAGGCGTAGCCCCCGTCGCGGAACGCCGCGATCATGTCCCGCCCGTCCCTGCGGCGCGACCCGGGCACCGATTGCGGCAGGAAGGTTGCGGAGCCGCCGCCCATCGCCACCTCCGGGCCGAACGCCAGCATCTGGTCGGTGATCGGCACGTAGTCGCTGCGGCGGCGGGTGTGGGCGAACACGCCGGCCGGGGTCGCGTCCTGGATCTCCGTGTTGGTCACGATGCCGACGGACATGCCGAGCCGGCGCTTCACGATCTCCCCCAGCGTCTCGACCTTGGGGTGCGCCAGCGTGTCGGCGCTCCGGCTGGCATACACGCCCAGCGCGTTCACGGCGCTCTTGTGCCCGGTGTTGTAGGCGCTTTGGCTGTTGGCGCTGTCGGTCACGATGCTGTCGGTGCCGGAGGTGCCGACGGTCGCCATCTGCGGCAGGCCGTCCATGGCGAGCGGGTGGCGGTACTTGCCCTGCTCGATCCCGCCCACCAGGATGCGCGCGGCGGTGACGTTCGCCATCGCCATGCCGTCGCCGATCATCAGGATCACGTTCTTCGCCCGGCGCGGCGCCGTGGCGGCATAAACGTCCCAGGTGACGGCCGCGGTTCGGTCGCCATCGGTCGCGGTCACGGCGTACTCGCCGGGCTGGTCGATAGACACGCCGCGCAGCATGAGGGCGGATGCGTCCTTGCCGTCCTCGCGGGCGATGAACTCGGCGGCGCGGCCCAGGGCGGCGGCGTGGTCGCGGCCGTTCAGCGTGACGCGGACGCGGGACGGGTCGGCCAGGCCGGGGAACTCCACCTTGAGGTCGAAGCGGCTGCCGGCCAGGATCGCGGCGCGGTCGATGGGGTAGATCACCTGCGCAAAAGCCGTCCCCGACGCCAGCAGCCCCACCGCCAAACCGATCACCGCCGCGCGCATCCAGTTTCTCCCTTGGTTCGGGGCCGACCCTAGCCCGGGCGGGATGGCGATGTCAGGCCATCTTCAAAATGTCATGCGGCGCTACGGGCAGATATAGCCGGTCCCGCCCAGCGCCTTGAAGCAGCCCACCGACTCCGGGAACAGCGTCTTGGGCAAGTACAGGATCGTGGTTGACGCCGTTCTCGGCCATGTCCACTTCGCCGCGACGCCGAAGCCCGTGGCGCGCGGCTGGTCGTAGCCGAAGCTGAAATGCGCGGCGGCCGGCCCATGCGGCGCAAGAAGGGGCAGCGCGAGCATGCCGACAGCCGCGATGG
>CAXSEX010000060.1:2393-14414 GCA_964236415.1 uncultured Acetobacteraceae bacterium
CAGGACCCAGGACCGCATGGCGCCACCCCCCTGCCGTCGCCCGCTCCGGCGCGTTCGGCATGAAGGCAGCGTAAACATCCAGAGTGCCTCGCGTCACGCACTGTTTTGCGTGCTACCCTCGCGCCGAGGGAGACGCCGCACATGACCGAGCCTGCCTACCCCCACGCCGGCCTGCTCCGCTTTGCGCAAGCCTTGCTGGAAGCCTCGGGCCTCGCCGCCGACCGCGCGGCGACGGTGGCCGAGGTGCTGGTGGAAGGGGACCTGCTGGGCCACACCACGCACGGCCTGGCGCTGCTGCCGGGCTACCTCCACGCGATTGCCACCGGTGGCATGGAGACCCGCGGCGAATGGGAGGTGGTCAGCGACCGCGGCGCCGGCGTGCTGTGGGACGGGCGGCGGCTGCCGGGGCCGTGGCTGGTGGCGCGGGCCATCGACCTCGCCCTGGAGCGGGCCGCCGCGCACGGCACGGCGACCGTCGTGATCCGCCGCAGCCACCACATCGCCTGCCTGGCGGCCTACCTGACCCGCGTGACCGCACGGGGCATGGCCGTGCTGCTGCAAAGCTCCGACCCCTCCGTCGCCAGCGTGGCGCCGTTCGGGGGCACCCGCGCGTTGATCACGCCCAATCCCATCGCCGCCGGGTTCCCGACGCACGGCGACCCGGTGCTGCTGGACGTGAGCACGAGCACCACCACCAACGGCCTGACCGGCCGGCTGCGTGGCGAGGGCGCGGTGCTGGGCCATCCCTGGCTGCTGGACGCCGCCGGGCAGCCGACGCCCGACCCGGCTGCGCTGTTCACCGACCCGCCCGGCAGCATCCTGCCGCTCGGCGGCCTGGACAGCGGGCACAAGGGCTACGCGCTGGGCCTGCTGGTGGAGGCGCTGACGGCGGCGCTCGGCGGCTTCGGCCGGGCCGACCCGGCAGAGGGCTGGGGCGCCGCCGTGTTCCTGCAAGTCATCGACCCCGCCGCGTTCGCCGCCCTGGACGGCTTCCTGCGCCAAACTACCTGGCTCGCGGACGCCGCCCGGGCCACGCCGCCGGCGCCGGGCGTCGATGCAGTGCGGCTCCCCGGCGCACGCGGCCTTGCGTTGCGGCGGCGGCAGTTGGCGGAGGGGGTGGCGCTTTACCCCTCCATCATGCCGGCACTTGCGCCGTGGGCCGGGCGGCTTCGGGTGCCGATCCCGGAAGCGCATTAGCGGCCGGGTCCTGTTGGCTGTGCGGCCCTGACCGGCTGGGCGGCGGCGGGCGCTGCTCGTCAAGCTGCCCTTTGTTCAGTTGGTCCACCTTGTCATTGCCGGTCGGCCCGCCGGCATCGTTGCTCCTGTCCACGTTCCGGTCCGGCGCATCGGCGTTGGCGGCCAAAGCGGGCGCCGCCATGAGCAGGCCAAGGGTGACGACGAGGGCTTTCATGGGGACGCTCCTATGTCGGTGCGCTATCAAAATGATCTGTCGCAAGCCTTCCGGTCAAGCCGCCTCGTCCACCGCCAACCCCATCGCGGCCCCGAGGCGGGCCAGGCGGCGCTGGATGCCCTCGCCGCCGAACACGCCGCTGCCCTCGGCCAAGCGGAGCGCGAGGCGGCCAGGCAGCACGCGCAGGCTGGCGCCGGCCAGCAGCTCCGGCGTGCCGGCGGACAGCGTGTAGGCCAGGCGCAGCGCCGTCCCCAGCACCTCCGCCCGGCCCACCGCGGCGGGGTCCAGCAAGGCGCGGCCGATGGCGAGGTAGGGCGCGTCCAGCTCCGCCTCGTAACGCAGGGCGAGCGTGAGCGCGAGAAAGGCGCGGGCCGGGTGGTCCATCGCGACGCCGGGCTGGCGCAGCACGCGGAGGAACGCCTGCTCCGCCCGGTAGTCCGGGTGGTCGTGGCTGCCGATGTCGGACATCCAGCAGGCGGCGGCCCGCAGCCGGGCCTGCGCGGGCGTTTCGTCCGGGAACAGCGGCGCGGTCCAGTCCAGCAGCGCCGGCGGCAGGCGGACATCGCGGCCGTAGCGGGCGGCGATGTCGTGCCCCAGCGCCACGACCGGATCGGCGGCCCGGTCCCCCGGCGGAACCTGCTGCATGAACCAGCCCTCGCGGATGCCGTTGGCACTGAACACGACCCGGCGCGCGTTGGTTTGCCGCAGCAGGCGGCGCAGCACGGTGGCGGCGAAGGGCAGGTCATCCACCCGGCGCCGCGGCGCCCCGGTCAGCCGCTCCAGCACGCGCCGGGGACTGGCTAGGATCTGCGCCGCCAGATCCCGCCCGGCGTCGCGGGTGATGGTGTAATGGTGCACGATGTGCAGCGGGTAGTTCGTCAGGTGCATCTGCACCCGGGCCAGCGCGCGCCACGCGCCGCCCACGAGGTAGAGGTCGCGTCCCTCGCCCTGCGCCAGCCACAGCACCTCGCCGAGGTCCGCGTCGGCGATGGCGCGGGCGCGGGCCAGGTCGCCCTCCGCCCGGTCGGACAGCCGGATCACTCCCAGCCCCAGGCTTTGCGCCAGCGGCGGGCCGCCCTGGACGCCGACGCGCACGACCTCCAGCGAGCCGCCGCCGATGTCGGCCATGATGCCGTCGGCGTCCGGGATGCCGCACAGCACGCCGGCGCTGGACAGGGCGGCCTCCTGCTCGCCGGACAGCACGCGGATGGGGACGCCGGGCATGCGCGCCTGCAAGCTCGCCACGAACTCCGGGCCGTTGGCGGCGTCGCGCACCGCGGCGGTGGCCAGCACCTCGAACGGGTCGGCGCCCATGGCGCGGGCAATGGCGTGGTAGCGGGCCATGACGCCCAAGCCCTGGGCGACCCCGGCCTCGTTCAGCCGCCCGGTGCTGGTGAGGCCGCGGCCCAGGCGCAGCACCGCCTTCTCGTTGAAGATCGCCACGGGGTTGCGGCCCCGCCCCTCGAACACCACCAGGCGCACGGAGTTGGAGCCGAGATCGACGATTGCCGACCGGGCGGCGGCTGGGCGCCCAAGCTGGTCCGACATGCTCAGTCCTGGGTGACGCGGTTGGGGCGGCGGATCGGGTGCGCGTGGGCCGAAAGCGCGCCGTGCAGCGCGGAGCCGCGGCCGGACAGCGACGGGTTGGTCATGAAGTAGTCGTGCGCCGACACCGGGCGGACGCCCGCCGCCACCCGGCGCCACGCGCCGTCCGCGCCCAGTTCCCAGGATTGCAGCGTGTCCCGCAGGTTCACCACCATGATCTGGTCCAGCACCTGGGCGTGGACGGTGCGGTTGTGGATCGGCACCAGCGTTTCCACCCGCCATTCCATGTTGCGCGCCATCCAGTCGGCGCTGCTGATGAACACGCGGGCGTGCTTGCTGGGCAGGCGGTGGCCGTTGCCGAAGGCGTAGATGCGGGAATGCTCCAGGAAGCGGCCGACGATGCTCTTGACCCGGATGTTCTCCGACAAGCCGGGCACGCCGGGGCGCAGGCAGCAGATGCCGCGGACCGCGCACATCACCTGCACCCCGGCGCTTGAGGCGGCATACAGCCGGTCGATCAATTGGTCGTCCACCAGGCTGTTCATCTTGAGCCAAATGTGCGCCGGGCGCCCGGCGGCGGCGAAGGCCACCTCCGCGTCGATCAGTTCCATCAGTGCCTTGCGGGTGGTCAGCGGGCTGAACGCCAGGCTGTCCATGCGCTCGGGCGTGGCGTAGCCGGTCATGTAGTTGAACAGCCGGGCGCTGTCGCGCGTGAGGTCGGGGTCGCAGGTGAAGAAGCTGAGGTCGGTGTAGATGCGCGCGGTGATCGGGTGGTAGTTGCCGGTGCCGAAATGCGCGTAGGAGCGCATGGCGCCGCCCTCCCGCCGCACCACCAGCGACAGCTTGGCGTGGGTCTTCAGCTCCATGAAGCCGTACACCACCTGGACGCCGGCCGCTTCCATGCTGCGGGCCAGGCGGATGTTGGCCTCCTCGTCGAAGCGGGCGCGCAGCTCGATGAGCGCGGTCACGGACTTGCCGGCCTCCGCCGCCTCGATCAGCGCCTTGACGATCGGGCTGTCGCG
Organism: uncultured Acetobacteraceae bacterium; assembly: GCA_964236415.1. GTDB lineage: Bacteria > Pseudomonadota > Alphaproteobacteria > Acetobacterales > Acetobacteraceae > CAHJXG01. The sequence goes on from CAXSEX010000060.1 coordinate 6,372, forward strand.
GCTGGTGCGGTACAGCGTCTGCTTGACCGCAACGACGTTGGGGTCCGCGGCGGCCTGCCGGAGGAACTGCAGCACCACGTCGAAGCTCTCGAACGGGTGGTGGACGATGATGTCCTTGGCGCGGATGGCCGCGAAGCAGTCGCCGCCGAAGTCGCGGATGCGCTCGGGGAAGCGCGGGGTGTAGGGCGGGAACAAGAGGTCTGGGCGGTCGTCCACGATCATCTGCTTGAGGTCGGCGGCGCCCAGGATGCCGTGCTGCACCACCACCTCGTCGCCGGGGATCTCGTGCTCGTCCACGTCCAGCTCGTCGATCACCAGGGCGCGCAGGTCGTCGGGCATGTCGGCATCGACCGACAGGTGGATCGCCACCCCGCGGCGGCGGCGCTTCAGCGCGGTCTCGTAGGAGCGCACGAGGTCCTCGGCCTCTTCCTCGAACTCCACGCCGGTGTCGCGGATCAGCCGGAACAGCCCGCGGCTCACCGCCCGGAAGCCGGGGAACAGGCGGCCGAGGAACAGCCCGACCAAGTCCTCCAGCAGCACGAAGCGGATGGTGGGGCTGTCGGGCTGCATCGGCAGGCGGACGAACCGCTCGATCAGGCCCGGCAGCGGGATCAGCGCGTCCATCACGTGGTGGTCCTCGTCGCGGTGCAGCTTCAGCACCATGACCAGGCCCATGTTCGGGATGAACGGGAACGGATGCGCCGGGTCGATGGCGAGCGGGGTCAGCACCGGGAACACGCGGTCCATGAACCAGGTTTCGAGCCAGGCGCGGTTGGCCTCCGTCAGGGCCTGCGTTTCGCACAGCTCGATCCCGGCGTCCCGCAGCTCGCCGCGCAGGTCGAGCCAGGTGGCCTGCTGCATGTCCATCAGCGCCCGCGCCCGCGGCTGGATCTCGCCCAGCTGCTGCGCCGCCGTGCGGCCGTCCGGGCTGACCGCCGCGACGCCGGCCTTGGCCTGGCCGATCAACCCGGCCACGCGCACCGAGAAGAACTCGTCCAGGTTCGACGCGCTGATCGAGATGAAGCGCAGGCGCTCCAGCAGCGGGTGCCGCCGGTTCTCCGCCTCCTCGACGACGCGATGGTTGAAGTCGAGCCAACTCAATTCTCGGTTGATGAAGCGGTCCGGGTCGGCGGCGATGCCGACGGGGGCCGTCCTGGACAGGACGGGGGCGCTGATCTCATTCATGGGCGCATCCTAGAACAGGGCGGGGCACGGCGGCGAGGCGTCGTCCGGCTCCGCATGGTGGTCACGCATCAAGGGTTGCAAGGTCCGGGCCGCCAGGGCGCGCGTGATGCCGCGCCCGGCGGCGAGGCCGGCGCGGTCCAGCCGGGCAGCAGCTTCCCGCAACGCGGCGGGGTCGCGGGGCAGCACGGCCAAGAGCCAGTCCTGGACCGGGGCGGGAACCTGCAGCTGGCGGTCGGACAGCAGGCGGGCCAGCAGCGTGGGCAGGAACGCATCGTCCGCGGCACCGAGCGGCACGGCAGTGGTGGCCCGCAGCCGGCTGGCCAGGTCCGGAAGCGCCGTCGGCCAGCGCGCCGGCGGCGTGCGGGCAGCCAAGAGAACGGGATGGCGGGCCTCCTGCGCGGCGTTCAGCAGGTGCAGCAACCCGATTTCGGGCGCGAGGTCCGCGTCGTCCACCGCCAGCGGCCCCGGCGCGCAGACGTTGTCCGGCGCGGCCCCGGCACGGATCGCGCCGCCAGACACCAGGCCAGCGCCGGCGCGGGTGGCCCAGATGTGCAGCAGGTGCGTCTTGCCAGTCCCCGGCGCTCCCCAGAGCGCGAGGCGCCGCCCGGGCCACTCGGCGGCGGCGAGCCAAGCCAGCGCAGCCTCCGTGCCGGGGCTGGGCAGGAACTCCGCCTCGGTCAGGCGGGGCGCGTGCACGAAGGGCAGCGCCAGTTGGCGAAAGGCGTTCATGATCGTGATGTCACGGCGGGGGGTCGAGGTAAAGCGGGCTTTGCAGGTAGCGCCGCAGCCAGAAGCGCAGCAGCACGCCGATGGCCGCCGCCACCGGCACCGCCATCAGCACGCCCAGGAACCCGAACGCGGCGCCGCCGGCGAACAGCGCGAAGATCACCCAAACCGCATGCAGCTCCACCCGGTCGCCCAGGAAGCGCGGGTAGATCACGTAGCCTTCCAGGATCTGCCCCAGCACGAACACCCCGGCCACCATCGCAACGCCGGTCCAGGTCGGGAACTGCGCGACGGCGAGGCCGATGCTGGCAACGCCGCCGGTGATGCTGCCGACATACGGGATGAACGACAGCAGCCCGGCCGAGATGCCGACGATCAGCCCGAGGTCCAGCCCCGCCCCCGACAAGGCCACTGCGTAATACAGCGCCAGCGCCACGCAGCACAGCGCCTGGCCGCGCACCCAGGCGGACAGGATGCGGTCCACCTCCCGCGCCTGCGCCCGCAAGACGCCGGCGTAGCGCCGGGGCAGCCAGCTATCGACCAGCGCCACCGCCCGGCGCCAGTCGCGCAGGAGGTAGAACGCGACCACGGGGGTCACGACCACCAGCGACAACACGTTGAACAAGGCGAAGCCGCCGCCCACGATGCGGCTGAGCGCCGCCGCCAGGAAGGCCAGCATGGCGCCGGCCTGGCCGCCCACCAGGTCGCGCAGCCGCTCGTCCACGAACTCGGAGCCGAGGCGCTCCTGCAGGTGGCTGATGACCTCGCCGGCCCAAAGCCGCACGGAGTACACGTAGCTCGGCACCCGGCTGATCAGGATGCCGACCTGCGCCAGCAGCAGCGGATACAGCAGCAGGGCGAACAGCAGCCCGGCCGCAACCAGCGCCACCACCATCAGCAGCGCCGCGACGCCGCGCGGCATGCCCGCCCGGGTCAGCCGCGTGGTAGGCGGATCAAGGAAGTAGGCGATGCCCGCCGCCATCACGAAGGGCAGCAGGATGGCGGCGAACAGGTGCAGCGCCGCCGCAAGCACGAGCAGCAGCCCGGCCAGCAGCCCGAACCGCTGCGCCCGGGTCGCGGGTCGCAGGGGAAAGCGCAGCTCCGGCTCCGGGGACACGGCCGGGGAGGACGCGGCCGGGGGCGTGGGTTCGGGCAGGGGCAGGTCCAAGGCTTTCATCACCATGCTTTCAGCGCCAAGCCCTCACCGGTGGCGCGCGGCCTTCCACACATAAGCGGCGCCGGACCCGAGCGTGGTCGCGGCCACCGTCCAGATCAACAGGCCCCGTAGCCACGGCGCTTGCAGCCCGAACCCTTCCAGCAGCAATACCACGCCGACCAGCAGCAGTTGCAGCGCCGTGTTGAGCTTGGAGAACAGCAGCGGCTTGATCCGCACCGGCATGGCAAGCTGCCACATCACGGCGATGCCGCCCACGATCAGGAGGTCGCGGAACACCACGAGGATGGCGATCCAGCTCGGCAGCACGCCGATGGCCGCCAGCGTCACGAACATGCAAACCAGCAGCGCCTTGTCGGCCAAGGGGTCCAGCATGGCGCCGAGCGCGCTGCCGCCGCGGCGCCGGGCCAGCCAGCCATCCACCGCGTCCGACACCCCGGCCAGCGCGAACAGGCCGAAGGCCAGCCCCGTTTCGCGCTGGATCACCAGCCACACCGCGAGCGGCACGGCGCACAGCCGGCCAAAGGTGATGATGTTGGGCAGGTTCAAAACGTCGTGCCCGCCGCGCTGCCCCATGCTGGGCTGCACGTCCCTGGCCTGCGCACCCGACGACTGCTGCGCCGACACGGCCGAGTGGCCGCCGCCTCTGTCCGGACCCGTCATCCCCGGCTATTACCGCATCCAGGCCCCGGCGTCACAGGACCATTGGCATGACCGACACCCCTCCCCACCTCAGCGCAACAAATGGCGTGACCTACCGCGAGGCCGGCGTGGACATCGCCGCCGGCGATGCGCTGGTGGAGCGCATTAAGCCGCTGGCGCGGGCCACGTCGCGGGCCGGGGTGATGGGCGGCCTAGGTGGGTTCGGCGCGCTGTTCGACCTGCGCGCCGCAGGCTTCCGTGACCCGGTGCTGGTCAGCAGCACGGACGGGGTCGGCACCAAGCTGAAGGTCGCCATCGACACCGGGCGGCATGACGGCGTGGGCATCGACCTCGTGGCCATGTGCGTCAACGACCTGGTGGTGCAGGGGGCGGAGCCGCTGTTCTTCCTGGACTACTTCGCGACGGGTGCCCTGTCGGTGGAGCACGCCGCCCGCGTGGTGGCCGGCATCGCCGAGGGGTGCCAACAGGCCGGCTGTGCCCTGGTCGGCGGGGAAACGGCGGAGATGCCGGGCCTGTATGCCGCCGGCGACTACGACCTGGCTGGGTTCAGCGTGGGGGCGGCGGAGCGCGGTGCCCTGCTCCCGGCGGGGGTTGCAGCGGGGGACGCCGTGCTGGGCTTGCCCTCCAGCGGGGTGCACAGCAACGGGTTCTCCCTGGTGCGCCGGATCGTCGGGATCAGCGGCCTTTCTTGGGACGAGCCAGCGCCGTGGACCGTGGGCGGGACCACCGCCGAGGAGACGCTGGCGGAGGCGCTGATGCGGCCGACCCGGATCTACGTGAAGCCCCTGCTGGCTCTGCACCACGCCGGGCTGCTGCGGGCGGCGGCGCATGTCACCGGAGGGGGCTTGCCCGGCAACGTGCCGCGCATGCTGCCGGACGGGATGCGCGCCGTGCTGGACGCGGGCGCCTGGCCGCTGCCGCCGGTGTTCCGCTGGCTGGCGCGGGGTGGAGGTGTCCAAGCGGGGGGCGTGGCGCCCGACGAGATGCTGCGGGTGTTCAACTGCGGCATCGGCATGGCGCTGGTGGTGCGCGACGCCGCCGAGGCGGTGGCGCTGCTGGCCGAGCATGGGGAAACGGCGTTCCGGATCGGCGCGGTCGAGGCCTGGGACGGCCCGGCGGCCACGCAGGTGCACACCGAAGCCGACTGGCTGGCGTGACCTTGGCTGGCGTGTCCCCGGTCCGCGTCGCCGTGCTGATCAGCGGCCGGGGCAGCAACCTCGGCGCGCTGCTGGACGCGGCGGAAGCGCCGGGCTTTCCGGCCCGGGTCGCGCTGGTGCTGTCGAACCGCCCGGAGGCCGCGGGCCTCGGCCTCGCGGCCCGGCACGGCGTGGCGGCGCGCTGCATCGACCACCGCCCATTCGCCGGCGACCGCGCCGCGCATGAGGCCGCGGTCCATGCCGCGCTGGGGGAGCACAACATCGGCCTGGTGTGCCTCGCCGGCTACATGCGGCTGCTGACGCCGCTGCTGATCGGCGCGTGGGCCGGGCGGATGCTGAACGTCCACCCGAGCCTGCTGCCGGCCTTTCCCGGCCTCCATACCCACGCCCGCGCCTTGGCGCAGGGAGTCAAGCTGCATGGCTGCACCGTGCACCTGGTGACGCAGGAGGTGGACGCCGGACCCATCCTCGCCCAGGCAGCAGTCCCCGTGCTGCCGGGCGACACGGAGGACAGCCTGGCCGCCCGGGTCCTGGTGCAGGAACATCGCGTCTACCCCGAGGCGCTCCGCCTCCATGCCTCCGGCCGCGGCGGCGCCTATGACCCGGCCGCGGCGCTGGCCTCACCCTTGCCGCCCTTGGCCGGCACGCCGTAGAAGGCCCCTCACCCGCTGCAGCACGAGGCCGACCATGGACGTTCCCGAACCCAACCAAAGCACCCCGATGAGCAAGATCGACGAAACGTTCATCGCCGACCGCCAGATCTTCTGGTCGCGTTTCACGACCTTCACCACGGGCGCGGTAGTCGCGGTGACGGTGCTGCTGATCGGGCTTTACGTTCTCTTTGGCTGATGCGCTCTGCGTCTGTCCTGCACGTGACGGCATGGCGCCCGTCCGTCATGGGGCCGCTTGCGGCTAATTGGGGCTGTAACAGGGGTAAGTCAGAAATCGGCGCCCGAATCCTGGCGGCACACGGCCCTCCACAAGCCTAGAAGTCGGGCATGTCGCTTACGCTGCCCAGCCCCGAAACCCTCTATGCCGCACTGATCGCGCGCGACCCAGCCTATGACGGCCATGCTTTCGTCGGCGTGAGGACGACCGGCGTGTTCTGCCGGTTGACCTGCGCCGCCCGGAAGCCGCGCTTCGAGAACACCCGGTTCTTCGCCTCCATTCCGGCCTGCTTGGAGGCCGGTTTCCGGCCCTGTCTGCGCTGCCGGCCGCTGAGCCAGTTGCGCGCGCGCGAGCCGCTGGTTGCGTTGCTGCTGGACCGGATGGAGCAGGAACCCAACCGAAGCTGGTCTGAGGAGGACTTGGTCGCCCTGCGGCTTGATCCGTCCACCGTCAGGCGCGCCTTCAAGCGGCATCTCGGCATGACGTTCCTCGACTTGGCACGCTTGCGGGACTTGGGGCGTGGCATGGACCACCTTGCTGCCGGGGGTGCCGTGATCAATGCACAGCTTGAGGCCGGGTACGAATCCGATAGCGGCTTCCGTGGCGCCATCGCACAACTCGTCGGCGACTGCCCCGCGCGGTTGAAGAACCGGGAGCTGCTGAAGGCTGATTGGATCGAGACGCCAATCGGCGCGATGCTCGCCGTTGCCGACCCGCACGCACTGCACCTGCTGGAGTTCTTTGATCGGAAGGCGTTGCCAGCCGAACTCACCCGGCTGCGGGAAAGGACGCGCTCGTCCATCTCCTTTGGCCGGGCGGCGCCGACCATCCAGGTCGAGGCGGAACTGCGCGCCTACTTCGACGCGCGCTCGGCGACCTTCTCGACGGTTCTTGCCCGGCCGGGGTCCACCTTCACGCAGCGCGTGTGGCAGGAGCTTGTGGCCATACCGCCCGGCGTCACGCGGTCCTACGCCGAGCTTGCCGCCGCGCTTGGCCGTCCATCGGCCACCAGGGCCGTCGCGCGCGCGAACGGCGCCAACCAAGTCGCAATTGCCATCCCCTGCCACCGCGTCATCGGCTCTGACGGTTCCCTGACCGGCTATGGCGGCGGGCTGTGGCGCAAGCAGTGGCTCATTGAGCACGAGCGCAAGCTGGCGCAGTGCATCCCGTGACAGTCAGGAGCCTAGACGCATGACCCAGGCCGAGAAAGCAGCCTTGTTCAGCGCGCTCCACGTCAGGGGCAAGCCGCTCGTCCTCTACAACATCTGGGACGCGGGCAGCGCGAAGGCCGTTGCCGGGTCCGGGGCGAAGGCGGTCGCGACGGGCAGTTGGTCCATGGCCGCTGCGCAGGGCTATCCTGACGGTGAAGCGCTTCCTCTAGAAACCGTCGAGCGGACCGTTCGGCAGGTCGCCAGATCCGTGAACCTCCCTGTCACGGTGGACCTCGAAGGCGCCTATGCCGTGGAGCCGGAGCAGGCTGCCGCAAACGTGGCACGGATCGTTCAGGCCGGGGCTATCGGCATCAACTTCGAGGACGGCATCATCGGTGAAGACGGGCTTCACGGCGTTGCCCTCCAGTGCCGCCGTATCCAGGCCATTCAGGCCGGTGCCGAGGCGCTGGGCGTCGCGCTGTTCATCAACGCCCGCACTGACCTGTTCCTCCAAGCGGCCGACGCCGCGTCGCACGCCGCGCTCCTGAACGCCGCAACCGGGCGTGCCCAGGCTTACGCGGATGCGGGCGCGTCCGGCTACTTCGTGCCGGGCCTCGTCAACGAGGAGCTGATCGGGGCGCTCTGCGCGGCCAGCTCGCAACCCGTCAACATCATGATGAAGGCAGGCGCACCTTCCATATCCCGGCTTGCAGCACTCGGCGTCAGCAGGATCAGCTATGGACCGATGCCGTACATCCAGTGCATGCAGAGACTTGGCCAGGAGGCGTCGGAGGCAGGTTGAAACCGTCCAGAACGCTGCATCTCAGAAAAACCCCTTGCAGCACGCACTTCTCCAGTTGGACCTCCCACCCCAGTCGAACTTTCAGTTCCATCGCTGCCCCTAATCCACCTTGGTCAGCGCCCAATGGTGCTCGCATTGGCGGCTCGCCACCGTGACTTCCAGGCGGCCATGGGCAAGCTGGCCGTCCAGCATCCCCTCCCCGTCGCTGGCCTGGATGCGGCCGTCGGGGCCGACCTGCGCGGTGAGCGGCACGCGCTCGCGCGGGGCGGCATTGTAGGACAGCGACACGGCGCCGCG
>CAXSEX010000061.1:0-3835 GCA_964236415.1 uncultured Acetobacteraceae bacterium
GCCGATCTCGATCAGGTCGGCGCCGGCTGCCGGCATCCCGCGCAGGATCTCCATCGAGGTCGCGCCATCGGGATCGTAGGCTTCCAGGAAGGGGATCAGCGCGCCCCGTCCCTCCGCCTTGAGCCGGGCGAAGCGGGCGGCGATCCGCCCGGTGCCGCCCCCGCTCGCACCAACCCCGCTCATAGGGCTTGGCCCAGATGCTGCGCCACGGTGAAGATGTCCTTGTCGCCGCGACCCGACAGGTTCAACACGATGGTCTCGTCCGGCTTCATCGTGGGCGCCAGCTTGGCGATGTAGGCCAAGCCATGCGCGGTTTCCAGCGCAGGGATGATGCCCTCAAGCTTCGAGCAAAGCTGGAACGCCTCCAAAGCCTCGCTGTCCGTCGCCGCCACATAATCGACCCGGCCGATGTCGTGCAGCCAGGAATGCTCCGGACCGATGCCGGGATAATCGAGGCCGGCGGAAATCGAGTGCGCCTCCGTGATCTGGCCGTCGCGGTTTTGCAGCAGGTAGGTCTTGTTGCCGTGCAGGACGCCGGGGCTGCCGCCGTTGATCGCCGCCGCGTGCGCGCCACTGTCCAGGCCGCGCCCGGCGGCCTCCACGCCGTACAGTTTCACGCTGGGGTCATCCAGGAACGGGTGGAAGATGCCCATGGCCGAGGACCCGCCGCCCACCGCGCAGACGATGGCGTCCGGCAGCTTGCCTTCCACGGCCAGCATCTGCTCCCGCGTCTCGTCGCCGATCACCGATTGGAAGTCGCGCACCATGGTGGGATAGGGGTGCGGGCCGGCCACGGTGCCGATGCAGTAATAGGTGTCCTCGACGTTGGCGACCCAGTAGCGCAGCGCCTCGTTCATCGCGTCCTTGAGCGTCGCGGCGCCGGAGGTCACGGCGTTCACCTCGGCGCCCAGCAGCTTCATGCGGAACACGTTGGGCTGCTGCCGCTCCACGTCGGTGGCGCCCATGAACACGAGGCAGGGCAGGTTGAACAGCGCGCAGGCCGTGGCCGTCGCGACGCCGTGCTGCCCGGCGCCGGTCTCGGCGATGATGCGCGTCTTGCCCATGCGCCGGGCCAGCAGGATCTGGCCGAGCACGGCGTTGATCTTGTGTGCGCCGGTGTGGTTCAGCTCCTCGCGCTTGAAGTAGATCTTGGCGCCGCCGAAGTGCTGGGTCAGCCGCTCGGCAAACCAGAGCGGGCTGGGGCGGCCGACGTAGTCCTTCAGCAGGCGGCGCCATTCCGCCTCGAACGCCGGGTCGTCTTGAGCCTCGCCGTAGGCCTGCTGGACCTCCAGCACGTTCGGCATCAGCGTTTCGGCGACGAAGCGTCCGCCGAAGGTGCCGAACCGGCCGCGGCTGTCCGCGCCGCTGCGCAAGCTGTTGGGCAGGATCTCGTTCAAGGCAGGCACTCCTATGGGATCAAGTGATTGAGATGGGGGCCCAGGCAGAACCCGGGAAGGCAACGAGGCGCAGTAATCGTCTGTGAAGGACGAATGACGTTCAGCATTCCCTCGGCAAGCCATCCACCGCCCTTAACGCATCGACGAAGATGCCGGCGTCGGCGACTTGCAGCCCTGCGAGGTTGATGCGGCCGCTGCCGGCCATGTAGATGCCGTGGTCGCGGCGCAGCGTCGCCACGGTTTCCGGCGTGACCGGCAGCATCGAGAACATGCCGCGCTGGCGCGACAGGAAGCCGAGCCGCGGGTCGGCGGCGGCGAGGGCGTTCCGCACCGCGTTGATGCGCCGGCACATGCCGTCGAGCTCGGTGCGCCAAAGCCGCGACAGCTCGGGGGAGTCCAGCACGATCCGCACCGCCGCCGCCCCATGGTCCGGCGGCATCGACCAGTTCACCCGGGCGAGCGTCAGCAGGTTGCCGAACACGACGGACGCGGCATCGGCATCGCGGGCCAGCGCGAACAGCGCCCCGGTCCGCTCGCGGTAAAGGCCGAAGTTCTTGTCGCAGGAATAGGCGACCAACGCTTCCTCGACGGCGGCGAGCACGCGGCGCACGCCGTAGGCATCGGCCTCAAGGCCGCCGCCCAGGCCCTGGTATGCGAGGTCGAGAAACGGCAAAAGCTCGCGCTCGGCCACGAGTTGGGCCACCACGTCCCATTGCGCCGGGTCAAGCTCGGCGCCGGTGGGGTTGTGGCAGCAGCCGTGCAGCAGGACGACATCGCCGGGATCGGCCGCGGACAGCGCCGCGTGCATGTCGTCGAAGCACAGCGTCTGCGTGGCGGGGTCGAAGTAGCGGTACTCGGCCACCGTGAGGCCCGCGGCCTCCAGCACCGGGCGGTGGTTGGGCCAAGTGGGCGTGCCGAGCCACACGGTGGCGCCGGGCCGGGCGGCGGCGATCAGCTCCCCGCCCAGCCGCAACGCGCCGCTGCCGCCAGGCGTTTGCACGCCGACCAAGCGCCCGGCATGGGCGTCCGCGGCGCCGAACGCGACCGGCCTCAGCAGATCTACGAAGCGCCCATCGCCTTCCGGCCCGAGGTAAGCCTTCGTTTGCTGCTCATCCAAAAGGATGCGCTCCGCGGCCTTGATCGCCTCCACGACGGGCGTGACCCCGGCCGCATTGCGGTAGGTCCCGACGCCAAGGTCGATCTTGCTGTTGCGCGGATCGTCGCGGAACAGGCCGATCAGGGTGAGCAGGCCGTCAGGAGGCTGCGGCCGCAGGGCTTGAAACATCGTCACGAGGCCGCCGTCAAAAGACGGCGCCTGCGGCCGGGGAGCGCAGGCCGTGGCGCACCGCGCCGGGGCGGACGCGCGATGTCGTGACGCGCAACGCGGGCCGCGCGCCTTGGGCCACGTCCTGCAGCCCCGCCCGGTCCAGCACGGTGAAACGGCCCCGGCCGGTGCGGATCAGCCCGGCCTGCTGCAGCGCCGCCGCCGCCACGGTGACGCCGGGCCGGTGCATCCCGAGCATGGCCGAAAGCGCCTCGTGGGTGACCTGCACCTCGTTGCCCTCCACCCGCTCATGCGTCATCACCAGCCAGCGCGCGCAACGCTCGGTGAGGCTTCGCCGGGCGTTGCAAACGGCGGTCTGCATGACCTGGACCAGCAGCGACTGCGCGAAGCGGGCGCAGGCGAGATGCAGCGCCGGGCTGCGCTCGATGGCGCGGCGCAGGTCGTTGCTCGAAAGCCGAAGCGCGGCGCCGGGCATGTGCACCACGACGTTGGCGCAGGCGGCGTTCCGAACGTTCATCAGCGACACGTCGCCCACCATGCCCTCTCGGCCGATCATGGCGACCTGGATGCCGCCTTCCCCGTCCGTGGCGTCCGACACCACTGAGACGACGCCATGCTCGATGAAGTAAGCATGCTCGACCGGCTGACCGTGCTCCACCAGCACCTGGTCGCGGACGAGGGACACGCGGACCAGGCACGACTTGACCTGATCGTATTCATGGGCCGGCAACGACGCAAGCAGGCGGTTGAGCGGCGTGGAAACATTGGCGAGGAGAGCCATGGCTGAGCCCCTTATGAACACCAGCCGCACGGAATGAGGGCTGAACACAGATCACAGGGCACTAACTGGCATTGCACTACGGGGATTGTCGCTAAACTTTGTTAATACTGACGCATCACTTCGTTAGTGAGACCGCTAAGGCTCCGTCACGCGCCTTCGATCAGACCGACTCCGAGCGAGGCGAGGTCGGCCCAGTAGCCGGGATAGGTTTTGCCGACGCAGCCCGGGTCGAGGATCGTGATGCCGCCGACCCGCAGCCCGGCGAGCGCGAAGCCCATGGCGATCCGGTGGTCAGAATAGGTCTTGATGCGGGTCGGCCGGGTCGTGCCGGACAGCGCCGGGTCGGCGGCCACGACCAGGTCGTCCCCGTCC
>CAXSEX010000061.1:3845-14360 GCA_964236415.1 uncultured Acetobacteraceae bacterium
GCGTTGATCTGCTCCACCACGAACTGCGCCACCTGCCAGTTGGCGTTGCCGGATGGGGCGATGGGGCCGGGTCGGCGGCGACGAGTAGGTCGTCCCCGTCCTCGCGCCCGAGGCCCGGGGCGATGCGCGACAGCTCGGCGGCAAGCGCCGCCAGCCGGTCGCACTCCTTGACCCGCAGGTTGGCGACGCCGACAAAACGGACCGGCACCGCGTTGAAGGCGGCGAGCACGGCGAGCGTCGGCACGGCGTCCTGCATCTGCGAGCCGTCGATCACGGGCGGCAGATGCGGGAAGCGGGCGATGAGGCCGCGTGCGCGGGCGTCGGGCTGGCTCGACGCCTCGGACGCGAAGCTGAGGTCGATGGCGCCGCCGGTCAGCGCCTCCGCCGCCCATAGGTAGGTCGCGGCCGATGCGTCCGGCTCCACCGCGAAGTCTGTCGCGCGGTAGCCGGTCGGCGCGACCCGCCAGCCCGCGCCGCCGACCGGCTCCACCGCGGCGCCGAACGCGGCCATGGCGGCGAGGGTCAGGTCAACGTAGCCCCGGGCGCCGATGTCGTGCCCGGTCAGCGCCACCTCGACCGGCCCCCGCCCGCACGCGCCGATCATCAGCAGGGCCGAGACGTATTGGCTGGACAGCCCGCCGTCGATCTCGACCTGGCCGCCCGCGAACCCGCCGCGCCCGCGCACGACGACGGGCGGGCACCCGCTCTCGGCGGTGGCGTCCACGCCCAGGCGGCGCAGGGCCGCGACGAGCGGCGCAATGGGCCGCTTGCGCATGTGCGCGTCGCCGTCGATCACCACCTCGCCTTTCACGGCGGCGGCGGCGGCGGTCAAGAACCGCGTGGCGGTCCCGGCATTCCCCAAACTGAGCGGGGCGCCCGGCGCGGCCAGGCGCCCGGTGGCCGTAACCGTGAATCCTGCCGCGTCCGGCTCATCGACCGCGACGCCCATGCTGCGGAGCGCCGCCGCCATGAACGCGGTGTCGTCACTCTTGAGCGCGCCGGTCAGGCGGCTGGTGCCCCGGGCCAGCGCCGCGAGCAGCAGGGCGCGGTTGGTGATCGACTTCGATCCCGGCGGGACGATCCGGCCGCGAAGCGCGCGCCCCGGCGGAACGACGGTCACTGCGGGAGATCGGGCATTCGCGGCGGTCATGGTCGCGTATTCCTTTGCAAAGATCGGCGCCAGGTCCGGCGGAGGCCTGGGACGGCCTGCGCGGCCGCGGAGCGCGCCCTATCCGGAAGGTAGCACGACGGCCGGCGGCGCCCACCCCGGCCCCGGGTTTGGTTTGTCTCGCCGCTTCGTCTTACTGATCAACTGCATTTCCATCTAATGATGTTGACCTTCATCAACTCGTTTGACTTTAAGGCTGCATTTTCCAGCAGCGCCGTCACTTCCCGGCACCGAGGCAAGCATTGAGCAGCCAAGTTCTGTCCACACATAGCCTGCCCGCCCCGCTTGCCGGTCGCAGCGTCGTGCTGGTCGGCATGATGGGCGTCGGCAAGACCAACGTGGGGCGCCGCCTGGCAGCAAGGCTCGGATTGCCGTTCCGCGACGCGGATGCCGAGATCGAGCGGGGTGCAGGATGCAGCATCGCGAAGATGTTCGTGCGCGACGGCGAGGCGGCGTTCCGCAGGCGGGAGCGCCAGGTCATCGGGCGGCTGCTGGCGGACGATCCCGCCGTGCTGGCAACGGGCGGGGGCGCGTTCATGGATGCCGAGACGCGCCGGGCGATGCGGGGAAAAGCGGTGTCGATCTGGCTACGCTGCGACTTGGCGCTGCTGCTGCGGCGGCTTGCCGCCAGCACGGAGCGGCCCCTGCTGCGGGACGGCGACCCCGCCGAGATCTTGCGGCGGCTGATGGCGCTGCGCCATCCCATCTATGCCGAGGCGGACTTGGTGTTCGACAGCATGGACGAGGACCCGGACGAAACGACGGCCAGGGTTCATGCGGCCCTGCACAGCCTGCCCGTACGCTTGGCCTCATCGCTACAGGATTGCTGACCGGGCGCTGCCGCGGCGCTTGGCTGAGGAAAGAAAAAGGCCGGTGGTATGACGAGCATGCCACCGGCCCCAACACACGCCCGGCTTAGGTCGTGGGAATTGTCATGACCGGAACAGAGCCACCATCGGTGGTGATCTGCGCATACACCCCGGAGGTGATGTCGGTCGCCGACGCATACTGGCTGCCGCTGTCATCGGTGGCAGGGATGCTGCTGGCGCCGCCGCTGCTGCTGGCGGTGTCGCCGAACGGGTTATTGGCGCCCCCAAGCCCCTGGAGGGCGAGGAAGTTGTTGGCGCCGCCGCCGCTCAGGCCAGCCAGCAGGGTGTCTGCACTCTCGAACTGAAGCAGCGGGCCGAACGGGCTTGCTGCAAGGAGCGAAGAAGCATCGCTGCTGCTCAGGTTGCTGAAGTCGATGCTGCCACCGGCGCCGGCGACGGCGCTGCCAGCCGCGCCGGTCGGATCGTTGGAGGTCATCGCGGCGCTGCCGTCAGAAGCCGGAGAGGTTCCGGTGCTGGACGCCCCGACGGATGCCCCGCTGGCGCCCGCGAAGGGGTTGCTGGCGCTGCTGCTGCTATCGGTCGAGGTGCTGCCCATGCTGGACGCTGCGACCGGAGCGCCACCCGACGCGGCGCCGGCATTGGTCGCAGCCGAAAAGATGCTGTCCGTGCCGGGGTAGTTGGCGAACGGGTTGCTGCCGGCTGCGGCCCCAGCGAACGGGTTGCCGCCGCTGCCGTTGTTTAGGGATGCGTAATCATTCGGGTTGATGTTGCCGAAGATGGTCGCGGGCGTGACGCCCGGCAGGTCAAGCAAGGCGCCGAACGGGCTTTGCCGAAGCGACGCGGCCAGATCGGAGCTGCTGGCGTCGGCACTGCTGTCTGACATGTCCGTGGAACTCATGCTGCTGTCTCCAGAGATGCTGGCACCGCTTGCGGCACCAGAAGAATTGTCGCTTGCCGAGGCTGCGAACGGATTGCCGTTCCCGGCGGGTGCCCCGCCAACCGCCGAACCGGCGGCCGCGGCGCCGCCGCTGGCGAAAGGATTGCTGCTGCCGGAACTGCTGCCGCCGGAACTGCTGCCCGAACCTGAAGCGTTGCCGTTGCCGTAGGCCACGACGAACTGGTTGCCGTCGCCGCCGATGTTCACCGAACTGCTGGTCGCCGCGGCGCTGTCGTTGGGACCTGCGTAGTTGACGACGAAGGCGTTGTTGCCGCCATCGACGGTGACGTTGTTGCCGGACGGGGTGCCGCCGCTGAACGCCGAGTAGTCGTACTCGACGACGAACTGGTTGTTGCCGCCGTCGAGGATGACGGAGTTGCCGCCAGCGCCGCTCGCATCGCCGCTCGACGTGCCCGGCGCGAACTTGACCACGAACTGGTTGTTGCCGCCCTCGATGTGCACGGTGTTGCCGCCGGTGCTCATGGAGCCATCAGTCGGCGACGGCTGGCTGTAGTCGATGACGAAGCGGCCGTTGCCGCCCGAAAGCGTCACGTCCGAGCTGCCGGGCGTGATGACGCCGACGTTGTTATCCTGGCCAGCCGGCCCTTGGTCCGCCGAGGCGTAGGCGGCGCTGGTGTCGGCGGAGCTGCCGACATTGACGTTGGCACTACCGGGCGCAACGACGCCCGCATTGTTGCTGCCCACCGAACTGCTTTGGCTGGTCACGCCGGGGCCGTAAAGGCCGGGCGCATTCGGGTCGGCCGCCATGGCGCCCGCACTGTCGTCTGCCATATGGGTAAAGTCCTCCTGTTGCGGCCGGCTCTCTTTGGCGGCCGCGCGGTTGGCTGCCCGATGGATGAATTGCCGCTCAAGCGATCAACGCGGTTCACCGGGCTTCTGCTTATCGACGCGCGCATCCTGGCACGGCACAGACTACATCGAGTATTTCTGTATTTTATGCTAGTCCAACACCAATAAAGTATCTGTAATTCTGCTACATCATATTTTAGAACAAAAACGTACAAACGTACATACTGTAATGGCGGTGACCATCAAATGTCATCAACTTCCAAATGGCCTCAATTCATTGTCTCGCTCAGGTGCCGCACGCTCCTGCCGGGCTGATACCGGGTGCTTGGCACCCGCTTGTAGGCCTGGCCGGCCCGGACCACCTCACGCCGGATGGCCTGCGCGCTCTTGAACCGCTCGAACAGGGCGTCGGCCTCGTCCCAACGGATCGCCCGTTGCAGCGCCATCAAGTCCTCGATGTAGCGGCCGACGATCTCCAGCACCGCCGTCTTGTTGTGCAGGAACACGTCGCGCCACATGGTGGGATCGGAGGCGGCGATGCGGGTGAAGTCGGTGAACCCGCCGGCAGCGTACTTCAGCACCTCCCCTTTCAGCACGCCCTCAAGGTCATCCGCCGTGTTGACGATGTTGAAGGCGAGCAGGTGCGGCAAATGCGACGTGACCGCGAGCACCTTGTCGTGGTGCGCCGGGTCCATCAGATCGACCTTGGATCCCAAGGCGCGCCACAGCGCCGTCACCTGCTCCACAGCGCCCGGGTCGGTCACAGCCTGCGGGGTCAGGATGCACCAGCGGTTCTCGAACAGCCGCTCGATCGCCGCCGCAGGCCCAGACTCCTCCGTGCCCGCGACGGGATGGCCCGGCACGAAGCGCCGCATGTCGAGGTGCGGCGCCACCAGCTCGATGACCTTGCCCTTCGCCGAGCCGACATCCGTGACAACCGCATCGGCCCGCAAGCCTGGCGCCACCGCCCGCGCCGCATCGCCGCTGGCGCCGACCGGCACGCCCAGCACCACCAAGTCCGCGTCCCGCACAGCCGCGGCGGCGTCCGCTGTCGCCTCGTCCACCAAGCCCAGCGCGCAAGCCTCGCTGCGCGTTTCCGCCCGGCGCGCCGTGCCGACCAGCCGTTCGGCCAGGCCCAGGCGGCGCACGTCGCGGGCGATGGACCCGTTGATCAGGCCCAAGCCCACGAAGGTGATCTGCCGGAACAGCGGCGTCCGTCCCGGATGGGACGAGCTGCTTTCCAGCGCCTTCCGGTCCTCCATCCTGGGATCGAGCATCATCGGCCGCCCGACCCGGCAGCCGCCCGATCCTGCCGCGCCGCCTTGATCCGTTCAGCGAGCAGGAACGCCACCTCCAGGCTTTGCTGCGCGTTCAGGCGGGGATCGCAGTACGTGTGATAGCGGTCGGACAACGACGCATCGGTGATGGCCTGCGCGCCGCCGGTGCATTCGGTGACGTTCTGCCCCGTCATCTCGATGTGGATGCCGCCGGGGTAGGTGCCCTCGGCGTGGTGCACGGCGAAGAACGTCTCGATCTCGCCCATGATGCGGTCGAACGGCCGGGTCTTGTAGCCGGACGCCGCCTTGACGGTGTTGCCGTGCATCGGGTCGCACGACCAGACCACCGACCGCCCTTCCCGCTGCACGGCGCGAACCAGCGGCGGCAGGTGCGCGCCCACCTTGTCATGCCCCATGCGGACGATCAGCGTTATCCGGCCGGGTTCATTGCGAGGGTCGAGGATGCCGAGCAGGCGCAGCAGCGCGTCCGGCGTCAGGCTCGGCCCGGCCTTGAGGCCAATTGGGTTTTGGATGCCGCGCATGTACTCGACATGCGCGCCGCCGGGGTCGCGGGTCCGGTCGCCGATCCATAGGAGGTGCGCGCCCGTGTTGAAGTTCCCGCCTGCCACCGAGTCGGTCCGGGTCATCGCCTCCTCGAATCCGAGCAGCAGCGCCTCGTGCGAGGTGTAGAGCGCGGTGTTCGCCATGGACGGCGTGGTCAGGTCCGACATGCCGCACGCCGTCATGAAGGCCAGCGCCTCGGAGATGCGGTTGGTCAGATCCTCGTAGCGTGCGCCCTGCGCCGAGTTGGCGACGAAGTTCAGGTTCCACTTGTGCATGTTGGCCAGGCTGGCGTAGCCGCCGCCGGTGAACGCGCGCAGCAGGTTCAACGTGGATGCCGACTGCGCGTAGGCTTGGATCTGCCGCTCGGGATCGGGGCGCCGGGCCTCGGGCGTGAAGGCGTAGCCGTTGACGATGTCGCCGCGGTAGCTCGGCAGTTCCGCATCGCCCTGCCGCTCAACATCGGACGAGCGCGGCTTGGCGAACTGCCCGGCGAGACGGCCCACCTTGAGCACTGGCACGCCGGCGGCGAACTTGAGCACCACCGCCATCTGCAGCAGCACGCGCAGCGTGTCGCGAATGTTGTCCGCATGGAAATCGGCGAAGCTTTCGGCGCAGTCGCCGCCTTGCAGCAGGAAGCCCCGGCCCGCCGAAACCTCGCCCAGCTTGCGCCGCAGCTCGCGCATCTCGCCGGCGAACACCAAGGGCGGCGAACGTCGCAGGCGGCGTTCGACATCGGCCAGGCGCTCGCCGTCGTCGTAGGCCGGGATCTGCTGGGCCGGCTTCGCGCGCCACGAGTCGGGAGACCAGGCAGGCGCGCAGCTTTCGGCGAGGGAAACGGCGCTCGTGTCCGCCGCGTATTGTGCAAAGTCATTCATGGCAAAGATCCATATGAGCAGTGTGGCCGCGTCAGTCGGCCGTTCCGTGCTTGGCGTGATGCACGACGCCCGTGCCGTCGAACCGCATCGCCTCCTCCGCGGCGCGCAGCAGCGCCATGGCCTTGTTGCAGGTCTCCTGGTACTCGGCTTCCGGGTTCGAGTCCGCGACGACGCCGCCGCCGGCCTGGACGTACAGCGTGCCGTTCTTCACCAGCCCGGTGCGCAGGCCGATGCAGGTGTCGAGGTTGCCGTCGGCGCCGATGTAGCCGACGCCGCCGGCGTAGAAGCCGCGCCGGGTCGGTTCCAGCTCGTCGATGATCTCCATGGCGCGGATCTTCGGCGCGCCCGACACCGTTCCGGCCGGGAAGCCGGCGCACAGCACGTCGAGCAGGTCGGCGCGCGAAGGATCCAGCTCGCCCTCGACGTTGGAGACGATGTGCATGACGTGCGAGTAACGCTCCACGATCATCTTCTCCGTGACCCGCACCGTCCCGACCTTGGCGACCCGACCCACGTCATTGCGCCCGAGGTCGAGCAGCATGAGGTGCTCGGCCAGTTCCTTGGGATCGGCAAGCAGGTCCTGCTCCAGCGCCATGTCCTCCGCCCGGGTGCGGCCTCGGGGCCGGGTCCCGGCAATCGGCCGCACCGTCACCGTGCTGCCGCGCAAACGCACCAGGATTTCGGGCGAGGAGCCGACCAGGGCGAAGTCGCCGAGGTTGAGGTAAAACGAGAACGGCGACGGGTTGAGCCGGCGCAACGAGCGGTACAGCGACAGCGGCGGCAACTTGAATGGCAGGGAAAACCGCTGCGACGGCACGACCTGGAACGCATCGCCCGCCCGGATGTAGTCCTGCGCCCGCTCCACCATCGCGTGGTACTGCGTGTTGGTGAGATTGGAGGCCGGTTCCGGCGGCACGCCGTGCCCAACCGGCGCAAGCTGATGCGGCAGGCTCCGGCGGAGGTCGGACGCCACCCCGGCCAGGCGTTCGCAGGCGCGGTCATGCGCCGCCTCCGCCGACAGGCCCGGCGTCGGATACACCGGCGTCACCACCGTCATGCGGTCCAGCACGTTGTCGAACACCGCAATCACGGTGGGGCGCATCAGCATCGCGTCGGGCAAGCCGAGCTCGTCCGGGTTGCCATCCGGCAGGTGCTCGATCAGCCGCACGAAGTCATAGGCGAAAAACCCGATCAGGCTGGCGCTGCCGGGCGGCAGGCTCGGCGGCAGCTCGATGCGGCACTCCGCGATCAAAGCGCGCAGGCTGGCGAGCGCCGGCAGGGGAGACGGCTCGTACTCGCCGCTGCCGACCTGCACGTCGCGGTTGATCTCGGCCCGCTCCCCGTAGCAGCGCCAGATCAGGTCGGGCTTCAGGCCGATGTAGGAGTAGCGGCCCCGCACCGCGCCGCCCTCGATGGATTCCAGCAGAAAGCCGTAGGGTTGGCCTTCGGCCAGCTTGATCATCGCCGCGACCGGGGTTTCCAGGTCTGCGACCAGGGTGGTCCACACCACCTGCGGCTCGCCGCGGTCGTAGGCTTCAGCGAAGCCTTGTCGTTGAGTCGAGACCTGCATCGTCGGTCCTTGCCGGTCAGTGCGAGCTGGCTGCTCGTGGTTCATGAAGTTCATGGCATCGACGCTCATGCTGGCACCCTGCCCAAGAGGCTTGCCGTGGCGGCCGTCACGTCGGCCTGCCGCATCAGGCTCTCGCCGACCAGGAAGCAATGGACACCCGCGGCCTGCATCCGGGCGACGTCCGCGGGCGAGCCGATGCCGCTTTCGCACACCAGCAAGCGGTCAGGCGGCGCCAATCGGGCCAGCCGTTCGGTCGTGGCCAGATCGACCTCGAAGGTCTTAAGGTTGCGGTTGTTGATGCCGACCAAAGGAGAGCGCAGGCGGAGCGCCCGCTCCAGCTCCGCCTCGTCGTGCACCTCGACCAGCACGTCGAGGCCGAAGCCCTCGGCCGCCGATTCCAGTTCCGCCGCCTGCACGTCGCCCAGCGCCGCGACGATCAGCAGGATCGCGTCGGCGCCGAGCATGCGCGCTTCCGCCACCTGATAGGGATCGAGCATGAAGTCCTTGCGGATCGCCGGCAGGGGGGCGGCAGCGCGCGCCTCGGCCAGGTGCGCGTCGGCGCCCTGGAAATACGGCGTGTCGGTCAGCACGGACAGGCAGGCAGCGCCCCCCGCAGCGTAGGCCCGCGCCAAGGCAGCCGGGTCGAAATCGGTGCGGATCAAGCCCTTGCTCGGGCTGGCCCGCTTGATCTCGGCGATCAGCCCGGGCCGTCCGTCCGCCACCTGGGCGCGCAGCGCGCGGAGGAAGCCGCGCAGCGGCTCTCCCGGGAGCGCCGCCTCGATGTCATGCAGCGGGCGACGCGCCTTGCAGCGGGCGACGTGCTCCAGCTTGGCCGCGCAGATCTCCGCCAATCGGTCGCTCATGCCGGCACTCCATTCGTAGCGCGCACCAGCGCGTCCAGCCGGGCGGCAGCCGCGCCCGAGTCAATGGCGCGGCGGGCCAGCTCGGCGCCGCGCGCCAGCCCGTCCGCCCGGTCGGCCACCACCAGCGCCGCCGCGGCGTTCAGAACCACGATGTCCCGATACGGACCGGCCTCGCCGTCCAGCAGCGCCCGGAGCGCCGCCGCGTTGTCCCGCGCGTCGCCGCCCCGCAGGTCGTCCAGCGTCGCCCGCGCGACGCCGGCCTGCTCCGGCGCCACCTCGAACTGACGGATGTTCCCGTCGCGCAGCTCGGCCACCGAGGAATGGGTGGTGGTGGTCAGCTCGTCCAGCCCGTCGTGGCCGTGCACGATCCAGGCCCGCTCGCTGCCGAGCACGCGCAGCACCTCGGCGAAGGGCTGCAGCCACTGCGGCGCGAACACGCCGAGCAGTTGGCGCCGGGTCCCCGCAGGGTTGGACAGCGGCCCCAACAGGTTGAAGATCGTTCGGGTGCCCAACTCGCGCCGGCTTGGCCCGGCATGGCGCGTCGCCCCGTGGTGCTGTGGCGCGAACAGGAAGGCCACGCCCGCCTCCTCGAACGCCCGGCTCACCGCGTCCGGCGCCGCATCGACGTTGACGCCCAGGGCTTCCAGCACGTCGGCAGCGCCTGATTTCGATGACAGTGCCCGGTTGCCGTGCTTGGCCACCGGCACCCCGCACCCGGCGGCGACGAGCGCCACCGCGGTCGAGATGTTCAGCGTCTGCGCCCCATCGCCGCCGGTGCCGCAGGTGTCGATAGCGCCTTCCGGCGCGCGGACCCGCACCATGCGGCCCCGCATCGCCCGGGTGGCGCCCACGATCTCCTCGACCGTCTCGCCCCGCACGCGCATCGCCATCAGCAGGCCGCCGATCTGGGACGGCGTGGCCGCCCCTTGCATGATCGCGTCGAACGCTGCCTCGGTTTGCTCCGCGGTCAGCCGCGCGCCGCTGGCGAGCAGGGCCAGGATCGGTTGGAGCGCGTCGCTCATGCCGCCCCCCGCTCCGGCACCAGGTCGAGGAAGTTGCGCAACAGCGCGTGCCCCGCCTTGGTCTCGATGCTTTCGGGGTGGAACTGCACGCCGTGGACGGGCAGGCTGACATGGCGCAGACCCATGATCAGGCCGTCCTCTGTCCAGGCATTGACGTGCAGCGTGTCCGGCAGGCTGTTCCGGTCCACGATCAGGCTGTGGTAGCGGGTCGCCGGGAACGGGTTGGGCAGCCCGGCGAACAGGCCGGTGTCGTCGTGATGGATCAGGCTGACCTTGCCATGCAGCGGCGCCGGGGCGCGGACCACCCTGCCGCCGTACACCTGGCCGATGGCCTGGTGGCCCAGGCAAACGCCGAACACGGGGCAGACCGCCGCCGCCGCCTCGATCAGGCCCAGCGAGATGCCGGCCCGGTCCGGGTCGCACGGCCCGGGCGAGATCACCACGGCATCGAGGCCGAGCGCCAACGCTTCCGCCGGCGTGAGCGCGTCGTTGCGAATGACCTTGACTTCCGCGCCGAGTTCGCCAAGTCTGTGGTATAAATTAAACGTAAAACTGTCGTAATTGTCTAAAAGAAAGAGTCGCCGGGTCGGGGCGAACTC
>CAXSEX010000062.1:0-11939 GCA_964236415.1 uncultured Acetobacteraceae bacterium
GGCTCAGGCCCGTTGAACTGCCATTCCAGCGCCGCGGCCAGGGTGCGGGCGAGCAGGCCGCGGACCTCTGGGGAATACGGCGCGAGGGTCCACGGCCCGAACTCCGCCACCGTCTCCCCATTGGTGCGGATCGCCGCGATGTCGACCATCCCGTCGAGCACGGTTCCCGTCATCAAGCCCACGGCCCAGACTGGCGGCATAGCAGAACTCCCTCGATCTCCGCACCCGGCGGCTACCGCGATGCGGATTTTGGCAAGGCGTCAAGCGTGTCCCGGGCGGCGCGGCGCGTGCCGGCGTCGGCCTCCAGCCGCGTCGCCTGCCGGAGCCACCGCCCCGCGGAGGCCGCGTCGCCAAGGGCCGCAGCACTTTGGCCGGCCTGCAAGTAGAAGCGCGCGGCGTCCTGCGGCGCGCCGGCACGCTGCATCGCCTGGGCGGCGAGGACCACCGCCTCCGCCATGGCGCGGTAATCCAACTGCGTGCGGCGGATGTCAGCCGCCCGCTGCGCATGGGCCACCGCCTCCCGGTACTGCCCGTGCAGCAGCGCCAGCCGTGCCATGAGGTCCTCGCGGTCGCCTTCCCAATCCGGAGGAGGAACCTTGGGCTGGCCGAACGCGGCCAGCGCGGCGTTCAGCCCGGCGGCATCGCCCCGTGCGTCCGCGATCACGCCGCGCAGGTAGCTCGCCCGGTCGCGCGTCGCCGGGCTGGCAGCCGCGCTGGCCTGCGCGCGGGCGGCCAGGCCATCTGCTTCGGCTTCGCGGCCCAGCCGGTGCAAGGCCGCCGCTTGCACCAGGTCAAGCTCGGCGAACCCCGGCGCCGTCCGCACGGCCAGGACCGCCCGCGTCCGCAGCGCCGTGCGCAGCGCCGCAGCCGCCTCGTTGTCGGCAAGCTGCACCACCGCCAAGTTGTAGCCGGTGTCGCCAAGGGCCTGCACGTCGTCGCGCGCCAGGGCCAGCGTGTAGGCCTGCTGGTACTGCGCCGCCGCCTGCTTCAAACGGCTGTAGTCCAGGGCTTCCCGGCCCGAGGCCATCGCCAGGGCCAGCGCGCTGTCCTGCGGCGCGTCCGGCGCCGCGCGTCCGCCGCAGCCGGCCAGCAGAAGCAGCACCGCCGCCGCGCCGTGCCGCCTGGTCAAGGACGGATGTCTCGCGGCGGCAGGCGCAGGGTGTTGGGCTTCGGCGCGCCGTCGCCGCCCAAGATCCAGGACCCGCGCAGCTGCACCAGCAGCCGGCCCAGCTCCGCCGTCGTCGCCTGCGCCTGGGTGAGCAGCGCCGGCAAGTTGCCCGCGCTGTCGGCGGCGCTGCGCAGCAGGCCCGGAAGCTGCGGCGTGGCCCGCGCGGCGTCGTGGGACACGGACTGCGCGTTCGCCAGCACGCCGCGCGTTTGGCTCAGCAAGCCCGGCACCAGCGCCAGGATCGGGCCAAGCTGGGCGATTTCCGCCTTCAACGTCGCCACCGTGCCCTCCGCCTGGCGGATCAGGCCGTCGTCGGCCAGCAACTGCCCGACCGAGCCTTGCCCCGCCTTGATCCCGCCCACGATGTCATCCAGCGCCGCCATGGCGTGCCGGGCATGCTCCAGCGTCGGCAGCAGGTCCTCCGTCACCTTGTTGAGCGTCGCGGTGATCGTGTCGGCGGGGTTGGGTTCCACGGTTGCTGTCAGCACCGCGTACCTCCAGTCCATCGGGGTGCCCTTGCCGGTCCCGTGGCTGATCTCGACGTAGGCCGCGCCGGCGACGCCGTAGCGCAGGCGGATCGTCGCGGCGCTGTCGCGCTGGATGAACGCCTCGGCCTGCCGTTCGATGGTGGCGAGCGCATACAGCTCGCCGGTGGGGTTCAGCACGATCTCCCGCACCGACCCGCCATGCGTGCCGAGCACGTCGATGTCGGCGCCCGCCGCCAGGCCGCCGAACCCCGCCTGCGGCAGCACGATGCGCAGTTGCAGGTCGGGCCGCAGCCAGCGCCGGAGCACGCCGGCCTCGAAGATCGCGCCGAGGAACAGCGCCAGCGCCAGGATCACCAACGCGCCGACCCACTCGTCGGTGTGGCGCAGGCGCAGCAGTCGCGGCGGGTCGTCAGGGCGGCGCTTCTGCAGCATCATGCGCTCGGCATCGGTTTCAGCCCATCGTCCAACAGGTGCAGGCGATGAGCCACGGGAAAATGCTGCGCCTGCCAGAACGGCGCGTCGCGGATGAAGCAGACCGCCGCCGCCCCGCGGTCCAGCGCCCGCGACAGCAGGTCGAGCAGCGGCGCGGTCAGCCCCGGCCGATCCGGGGTGATTGAGTGTTCCAGCAGCAGAAGCTGCGGCTCCCCCAGGAACGCCCGCACGCAGGCGGCGCGCACCAGGTCGCCCTCCGAAAGCCGGTCGGGCCGCGCCAGCGGCAGGCCCGGCAGACCGAGGTGCCGCGCAAGTTCCGTCGCCGACCGGGTGATGGCGACATCCGGCTCGCGCGTGTGGTGCAGCTGGGCCAGCATGATGTTGACGTGGGTGCCGAGCATGGAAATCCAGGCGCCCCGGTGGTGGGTGCGGCCGATCCGGCCGCGCAGCGCCGCCGCCCGCTCACGGTCAAGGTCCGCCCAGTCATACCCCATGAACCGCGCCTCGCCCCGGCGCAGCGCGGCCATGCCGCTGCACAGCTCGGCCAGCGCCGTGCCGAGCGCCGGGTCGGGCGTCTCGATCAGCGCGCATTCCCCGGGCATCAGCCGCAGGTCGAGCGGCACGTTCGGCAGCGCGCTGTCCTCTGGGGGCAGGGCATCGGCGAGATGGAGGACCGGCCCGGGCGCCATCGGCTAGGCTGTCAAGGTAAAGGCGATGCTGGCGGCCATGACGGCCAGGATGCCATGGACGAAGCCGCGCGGGATCAGGGTCGAAAGGTCGTCGTCCTCGCTGGCGCCCAGGCCGGTGAGGCAGGAACTCAGCCCGACCAGGAAGCCGATGGTCAGCAGCTTGACCGGCACCACCAGGTAGTCGCGCACGGTCATCGCCGCGAGCACCCGGTCGAGGAAGGTCCACAGGCTGTCCTGCACGCTGCCGATGGCCCCGCTGACGATGAAGCCGAACACCAGGGCGGTGGCCGCGAAGATGGTGCCGAGGGTGAAGCTGCTGAGCGCGAAGGCGAGCGTCCGCGGCAGCACCAGCAGCAGGAACGGGTCGATCCCCTGGGCAAGCATCGCGCGGATCTGCCCGCCGGCTTGCAGCGTGCCAAGCTCGGTGACGGTGAGCATGCCGCTACGCCCCAGCAGGATCAGCCCGACCAGCAGCGGCGTCAGCTCCCGCACCAGCACCGTCACCAGGATGGACCCGGTGAGCTGCGCCTGCCCGGCGACGCCCAGCCAATACAGCGCCTCGTACACCATGCCGACCCCGGCGAGCGAGGCCGTGACCAGGACGGTTGCCAGCCCGCCCCCGGTGGCCTGGCGCATGGCCAGGTTGAACTCCTGGCGCACTGTCCGCCGCCAGGACACCGGCCGGACCGCCTCCCGCAGCACGCCCCACGACGCGGCCGCCAGCACCAGCGGGAACCCGGCGCGGGCGCGGCCGAAGCGCCCCACGGCGGCCAGCGCCGGCCGGATGGCGGGACGGCGGCTCACCGGCGGCCGGCCAGGATGAAGCTGCGCGCCGTGCCGACCCGCGGCACGTAGAACACGCCGCGCGGCCGGAACAGGAACTGCTGGCGCAATTGCTCATAGGCGCGCTCGCTGACCTGGATCGAGCCGCTGTCCACGGCGCTTTGCGCCATCAGCCCTGCCATGCGGATCGCGTCGCCCCACAGGTTGAACACCCGCGGCTCTTGACCGAGCGCGCAGCCGAGCGCCGCGCCGAAGTCGATGCCGATCTGGAACACCGGCTCCATGTCCGCCTGCGCCAGCAACGAAAGGCAGGCTTCGCGCGCGGCCAAGGCGGCATCGGCCAGCCGCACGACCGCGAGCGGGTCCGGCGCCACGGTGCAGCCCGCCGCGGCGGTGATGTCCTGCCCGGCCAGCTTCATGTAGGGGAGCGCGTGTTGCGCCGCGATTCGCTGCATGGCCTGGGCGATCTCGTCCGCCAGCGCCGCCACGCCCGCCGGGTCGGGTCGGGCCAGGGAAAGCGCATCGTCGAAGCGCAAGACCATGGCAGCGACCGAAAGGAACTGCGTCGCCGCGAGGCCGGACGGGTCGGGCACGAGCGCCGCGCTGCGCGCGCCGGTGGCGTCGGCCGCCGGGAAGTCCGGGGCGGGTCCGGCCATTGCCGCCGGGTTGGGGGCCGCGGCCTCCGCCTTGGGCGGGCGCCCGGCTACCCGCATCGCGGCGATGCTCGACACCGCCTGGGCGAAGCTGCGCGCCCGCCCAGGTTCGCGCGCGTCCTCAAGCAGCACCGCGCCGGACACGCCAGCGGGTCCGCGCATCGGCAGCACCGACAAGGTGCGGCTGCCGAACGGGCGCATCAGCAGGCGGTGCAGCTCGGCGGTGCGCGCGTCGGCTGCCGCGTCCGCCTCGTCGATGGCCTCGCCCCCGTCCAGCGACCGGAAGAACCGCGGCAGCTCCGAGCGTGACAGCTCCAGCCCTTCGACGTGGCCGCCCTGCGGCTCGAACTGGTCTTCGCAGCGCAGCACCCGCCTTTCGCCGTCGAGGCGCCAGATGCTGGCACGCCGGGCGGCGCTCAGTTCGGCCAGGCCCTCGGTCAAGCCCGGCGCCGGCTGCGCCGGGTCGAACAGGCCGGGCTGCGCCGCCAAGGCGGTGAGCGCCTCCGTTTCCCGTGCACCGGCCTCGCGTTGCCGGGCCAGCAGGCGCGCCAGGCGGTCGGCACGCCGGTTCTGCCGCACCAGCAGCAGCCCAAGCATGCCGGCCAGGGCGATGGTGGTGAGCGACAGCAGGGCGTCCTTGCGGCTGCTGTCCTCGGCGAACCCGGTGAAATCGGATTGCGGCGCCGCGATCAGCAGCACCCAGTCCTGCCCGGCGGCCGGCAGGCGCGACGCGATGGCCACATAGGGCTTGCCGCCAACGTCGATGATGCGGTCGCCGTAGCCCTCGACGCGGAAGCGGTCGTAAGCGCCGATCAGCGCGGGGTCGGCCAGGGCGTCGGCTGGGGTGGGCACCGCCTGCCGGCCGTCTGCGCCGATGGGCCGCCGCAGGTTGGGCGCGGCGATCACGCCGCCGGCGCTGTCAACGATGGCGGCCTGCCCGGTGCGGCCGATCTGCAAGGAGGCAAGAAAGCCCGACAGCGCCTCCAGCGTGATGTCCACCCCGAACACGCGGTCCGCCCGGCCCGGCTGCGTGAGGCGGATCGCCGCGGTGATGCCCGGCGCCTGCGTGGTGAAGAAGATATAAGGTGCTGACCAGTACACCCCGGCGGCTTTCAGGGCGCCCTGGTACCAGACGCGCTCGCGCGGGTCGAAGTCGTCCTGCGGGCTGGCCGTGCGGTCCACCACCTGGCCGGCGGCGTCCAGGTGCACGGAGGAGACCTGGCGCGCGCCGGGCCGGTTGACAATCAGCTTGGTGTCGGTGCCGCCCGCCGGGTTGCGCCGCACCATGGTGAAGTCGCCGTCGCCGGTGCCGACATAGAAGCCTTCCAGGTTCGGCACCTGGGCGAGCATGCTGGCGGCAAAGCCCTCGATGGCGGCCTGGCTGTCGGCGATGGCATTGCGGGCCACGATGTCGCGGGCGATCAGCGCCGCCTGGGTCGCCGGGCTGAGATAGCTGCCCACCTCCCGCGCGATGCGCGCCTGCAGCGCGTCCAGCACGGCTTCGGACAGCATCAGGGCGCCGGCCCGGTTCGCCCGGTAGCTGTAGGCCGCGATGCCGAGGATGGAAAGGATGACGAGCGCCACGGCCAGCACGGGGCCGCCGACGCGCAAGAAGGCCTGCCGACGCCGCGTCGCCTTGCGGCCGCTGATGTCAACGATCTCGTCGATGGCCGATGATCCGTCCGGTGGTCCGTTGCTCGGGGCCGGCCGCTTCTGGCGGCCATGGCGGCCACCCTATCGGATGGGCGGCGGCTTTGACACCTCGCCGAGGCCGGGGCGGCGACCGGGCGCGATCACGGTGCGGTCAAGCTGACCCCTTGCAGCCGGATCAACCCGTCGGGCAGCACGCGGTAGCCCTGGACCTGCTTGCGGGCGCCCATGATGTAACGCGGCGTGTAAAGGTAGAGGATCGGCAGGTCGGCCGCCTGCTGCTGCCAGACCTGGCCATACAGCGCGCGCCGGGCGGCCGTGTCCGTCACCGTCCGGGCCTGGTCGAGCGCCGCATCGACGCGGGCGTTGCTGTAGCCCGAGATGTTCAGCGCGCCCCCGGTGTGCAGGAAGCTCCAGGTGTTGCTGTCGGCGTCGAGCAGCCCCGACCAGCCGTTCAGGTAGGCCACGTAGTCGCCCGCAAGCGTGGTCGCCAGCGAGGTGCCGAAGTCCATCGCCGTTACCTGCACGTCGAAGCCGCCTTCCCGCGCCATGGACTGCACGATCTCGGCCACCTGCAGGCTTTGCGGGCTGTTCGGCACCGTGAGCGGCACGGGAACCGGCGGCATCACGCCCGCCTCATGCAGCAGCGCCTTCGCCCGCGCCACGTCCCGAACGGGAAGGTGGGCCTCCGGCACGAACAGCGGGCTGCCGGGCGAGACCGCCTGCGCGTTGGGCGCGTACTGGCCGTTGAACACCACCTGCACGATCACGTCCCGGTCCAGCGACAGGGCGAACGCCTGCCGCACCCGCGCGTCCTGCCCCATCGGCTGCGCGGCGCGCGGGCCATGGCCCACGTTGAAGGTAATGCCGGCGTAGCCGAGGCCGCCCGATGACAGCAGCTGCAGCCTCGGGTCCGCCTGCACCGCGTCCACGTCGGACGGCACGATATCGGCCAGTTCCACAGCGCCGGCCTGCAAGTTGGCGAGCCGCACGGCGCTGTCGGTCATCGGGCGATACACCACGCGGTCGAAATGCACGCTGCCCGCATCCCAGTAGCTGGGAAAGCGTTCAAGCGTGATATGGTCCTGCGCCACGCGCTCGACGAAGCGGAACGGCCCGCTGCACACCGGATGCAGCCCGAACTCCGCCCCGGCCGCCGCGGCGGCCGTTGGGGACACCATCATGCCGGACCGGTCCGTGAGGGTTGCGACGAACGGGGAAGACGGCTGCTTCAGCACGACCCGCACCGTCAGGGGATCAACCACCTCCACCCGGTCCATCGCCCCCAGCTCCGCCCGGCGGAAGCTGCCCGGCAAGCCCGCGTGGCGGTCGAGGTTGAACTTGACCGCCGCCGCATCAAGCGGCGTGCCGTCGTGGAACGTGACGCCGGGCCGCAGGTGCAGGATCAGCGTCACCGGGTCCGCCCATTCGTAGGACGTGGCCAGCCGGGGCACGATCGTCAGCGCCGCGTCGAAGTCGAACAGCTTGTCGCACAGCGCCGTCATGACCGCCGTGCCGACAAAGGTGCGGCTCAGCGTGGGGTCCAGGATGTCAGGGTCGTTGTTGATGGCGATGCGCAGGGTTTGCCCCTGGGCCGTGGCGCCGGCTGCGCCCATGAGCAGCCAGGCTGCCGCGAAATGCCTAAGCTTCATGCACGATGCTCCTGCGACGCCCCGGCCTGCCTGGCCGGACCGGAGCATCGCAAGTGCCGTGCCGGACACGCATACGAGATCAGCTGCGGGGCGGCGATCCAGAAAACAAAAGCTTTGTTGGCTCCACGGGCCGCTGCGCCGCAACGGCCGGCGCGGGACGAAGCCGGCTTAGACCCGGAGCCGGGACTACGGCTGCCCGCCGGAGTTGATGCGGTCCTGGGACTTGGCCTTCTCGTGGTGGCCGGCCATCGCGCCCACCGCGGCGCCGGTCTTGGTGTGCCCGCCCATCATGTGGCCGGCCACGCCGCCCACCGCGGCGCCCTTGAGAGTGCCGCCCTTCGGCTTCGGCTGGCTGTCCTCGGCATGCGCGGCCAAGGGAGCCGCCATCAGGCCGATGGCCGCAAAACCGGCAAGCATCAAAGCAGTGCATTTCTTCATCACGAATTTCCTATGTTGACCGAAGGCAGACGCGGTTTCCCCCATAAGCCTCATCCGCCCGGATGGCAAAAACGTGGCGTCCGGTTTGGGATTGGACAGCAAGGATCGGGATGGCTGCCGGGCCAGGGCGCTCCATAACGCTCCTGCCTGACCCACAAAGGAGCTGCCCATGTCCTTTCGCATCATCGGCCTCGACCCAGCACCGTTCCGGCATCTCTACGGCCTGTCCGACGGCGAACTCGCCGCGCAAGGCGTCCAGCGCCACCTTGCTGAGGCGGAGTCTGGCTTCCCGGACCGCATCGAGCTTCGCCATGCCCAGCCGGGCCAGACGGTGCTGCTGCTCAACTACACCCACCAGCCGGCCGACACCCCCTATCGCGCCAGCCACGCGATCTTCGTCCGCGAAGGGGCGGAACGGGCCTACGACGCAACGGACGAGGTGCCGGAGCCGCTGCGCGTGCGCCTGATCTCGCTGCGCGCCTTCGACGGCGGCCATCAGATGGTGGACGCGGATGTCGTCGCCGGGCAGGAACTCGAAAGCGTTGTCGGGCGATTCTTCGCCAACCCCGGCATCCGCTACCTGCACGCCCATTACGCCAAGCGCGGCTGCTACGCCGCGCGGATCGAGCGGGTTTGAACTGCGCTTGCACGGAGCTATGCCATGGAGGCTGACATGGATGTCCTTTCCTTCAGGCCCGCGGGCCTCGGCGACGACGAGCGCTACGCGGCGGTGCAGCGGCGCGACCGCTCGCAGGACGGCGCCTTCTTCTACGGCGTGCGGACCACCGGCGTGTACTGCCGGCCGAGCTGCGCGGCGCGGCCGGCGCGGCGCGAGAACGTTTCCTTCCACCCCACCTGCGGCGCCGCGGAACGGGCCGGCTTCCGCGCCTGCAAGCGCTGCCGTCCCAACGAGGCGAGCCAGGCGGAGCGGCAGGCCGAGACCGTCCGCCGCGCCTGCCGCCTCCTCGACGCGGCGGAGGAAGCGCCGGCGCTGGCAGGCATCGCCCGCCGGGTCGGCGTCAGCCCCTTCCATTTCCACCGCATGTTCAAGCAGGTCACCGGCGTCACCCCGAAAGCCTACGCCGCCGCCCGGCGGGCGGCGCGGCTGCAAGACGGGCTGATCACGGCGGCCAGCGTCACCCACGCGATCTACGAGGCGGGCTTCAACGCGCCGAGCCGGTTCTACGAGGGCGCGTCCGGCCGTCTGGGCATGACCCCGGGCGCCTACCGCAAGGGCGGAACCGGCGCGGCCATCCGCTTCGCCGTGGGCCAGTGCTCGCTCGGCGCCATCCTGGTCGCCGCGACCGAGACGGGCATCTGCGCCATCGCGTTCGGCGACGACCCCGACGCGCTGGTGCGCGGCTTGCAGGACCGGTTCCCGAAGGCCGACCTCCTCGGCGGCGAGCCGGCATTCGAGGCCACGGTGGCCCGGGTCGTCGGCCTCGTCGAGGCACCGGGCCAAGCGTTCGACCTTCCCCTCGACATCCGCGGCACTGCCTTCCAGCAGCGCGTGTGGCAAGCCTTGCGCGCGTTGCCAGCCGGCGCCACCGCGAGCTACCGCGACATCGCCGCTGCGGTGGGCGCCCCGGCCGCGGTGCGGGCGGTGGCGCGGGCCTGCGCCGCCAACACCCTGGCGGTGGCGATCCCGTGCCACCGCGTGGTCCGCTCCGACGGCGCGCTGTCGGGGTATCGTTGGGGCATCGACCGCAAGGCGGCGCTGCTGCAGCGCGAGGCCGCGGCGTAGCGCGGGCGGCCCGCCTCGGCCCCGCCCTGGCCGCGCCACGTCATTCCCCGCAACGACGGGAAGGCGAGGCGCGGCCGGAGCAGCCGGCTTGCGTCAAACGCGGCCCGGCATCCGGTCTGCGCGCAGCGTGCTGCAAGCCCGCGGCTCGAACTCCACGCGGCGGTCCAGCACGTCGGAGGCATTGTCCTTGCCAGTGCCGACCAGCGGGTCGCGCGCTCCGCGCCCGCGCGCTTCCGTCCGTGCCCGCAGCACCGTGGCGCGCCGCACGATCTGCTCGCGCACGAACTGCGCCCGCCGTTCGGACAGGATCTCGTTCGCGGCCGGCGTGCCGGTGGGGCTGCTGTGGCCGACCACCAGCAGGCAGGCCTTGCGGGCGGCGCTGCGCTGCGCGATCTCGCGGAGCCACACCGGGTATTGCCCGGTCACCGCCGGGTCCGGCCAGAACTGGACGGAGGCCGGGCGGAACACGAACTTCACCGCAAGCTTGCCCTGCGCCAGCCCGGCCTCCACCATCTTGCCGAACGCTTCCTCGGCTTCCCGCGTCCGCCCAAGCGCCACGTTGGTCAGGTACGCCCCGTTCCACACCCGCATCTGGTCGCCTCCCGGCAGTTGGCTGGCTTGGATGTAGTAGGCCAGCGCCTCCGGGTAGCGCCCGCCTTCGTAGGCGGCAATCGCGCGGTTGACGACGGCGGAGGTGCCCATGCCGCTCAGATAAGCCGGGTCCATGGTTTCGCCCGGCTTGCCCCCGCAAACCTTCAGGTAGGCCCGCATGCTGCCGTCCATCGCCCAGGCCGGGCTGTCCCGGAAGAACTTGGTCGGCGTCGAGTCCACATCCTCCGCCCGCACCCAGACGGTTTCCGACGAGATGATCTTGTTCGTGCGGGTGTCCGAGAGCGAGGCCCAGATGCGATACGTCTTGGGCGTTCCGTCAAGGTCGGCCTTCGTTTCGCCCGGCCCCACCACCGGAATCATGCAGCTCAGCACCATGACGGGCTGACGCCCCAGCGAGTTCTCGGTCAAGGGGGCAAGTTGAAGGTTGGGAAAGCGCTGGTCCACGACGTTCACGATCCGGCGCTCCACGTCGCGCGTTACCGCGGAGTGCCTGACCGTTGTTTGGTCAACCGGCGGATCGACGATGAGAACGCGCTGCTCGGACGGATCGAGGTGCGCGTGGGCGACCAGCGTGGTGGCGAGGCTGTTCATGGCGGCGTCGAACGGCTGCGCTTCCGTCGATGGCAACTCGGTCGTCGGGCGCTCGGCTACTTGCGTCTGTGGGGCGGTGCAGGCGCTGAGCAGGGCGGCAGCGGTCGCCGCTACGGCCAGAAGCCGGCCCGGCCTACTTGGCGCGGCAGCCATCGCGCAGGAACAACTAGTCAGCATCGGAGAGGTCCTTTCCTGATTGAGCATGGAGCACGATGTCGCGGCAGCGCCGCTCGTCGGTGGGGCGGGTCGGCGAGGCCGCCGCGGCCCGCTCCGTTCTTCCGCGCGGGCGCCACGCCTGCGGAACGTCGGGTGGCGGGAGCGCGGCCGCGGGGCTGCTGCGCGGCTGTGGCGGTGGGACCGCCACGCTGGCGGCCGTTAAGGCGCGCAGCGGCGCGGCTGCATCCGGCGCCGGCTCCGGAGGCTCCCGTGACAGGGTAGAAGCGGGCGAAGCGTCGCGGGCGCCGTCCGCGACCGGCTTGGCGGGCAGATCAGGCGGCGCGGGGCCTTGCCCGGCCGGCGCGTCGGCCTTTTGTGGCATCGAAACGTTTGCGGGATCCGGCTCCGGCGGGGAAGCCTCCGCCTGCCTCCCCGCCGCTGCGGCGCTCATTTGCTGCGCAGCGTCCGGATCGGCCGGGCGCGGCAGGTCGGCGGGCATTCCGGGCGCGGCACGGATCAGGGCGGCCTGCTCGCCCGAGCCGGCATCGCCCGCGTGCATGGCGGCCTCCGAAGGTACAGGCCTGAGATGCCATCCCACCGCCGCGACCAGCAGCACGGACACGGCGGCCATGCCCAGCCTGACCAGCGGCCCGGCGCTGCCCCGGCCAAGGCTGGCCAGCACGGACCATGGCCCCGTCGCCTTGCCCTGCATGGGACCGGGCAGTTCGAGCGTGCGGGTGAGGCGCTGGCGGAGGTAGGCGAACTCATCCTGCGCCAAGGCTCCGGCCAGGCCGGGCTGGCCGGCCAGCGCGACGCGCAGTTTCGGGCTGGAACGGCATGCAAGCTGGATATACCGCATGGCCGCGGGCAGCAGGTTCTGCGC
>CAXSEX010000062.1:11949-14265 GCA_964236415.1 uncultured Acetobacteraceae bacterium
GGCAAGCGGGGCGAGCCGCTGCCGGTGCCGATCAGCGGGCGGAACGCCCGGCGGGTGATCTTCGGGGCGCTGAGCCTGCGGACCGGGCACCGCCTTCTTCTGCGCCTCGGTGACCAGCAGGGCCACCCGGTCAAAGCCTTCGCCGGGTTCAGTCAGCGTCACGAACCCGGCCTTCAAGTCAGCATCCGTGAGGGCGTCCGGGTCGGCCCGCGCCACGATCTGCCCGACGAGGTCTCGCAGGGTCAATCCGCCCGACGCGGGGCCATAAACGCGCACGCAGCGAAGGCCGTGGCCGGACAGCTCGTTTTCCGCCTCGTCCAGCACCGCGGCTGTGCTGAGGCCTGGCTCGCACAGCAGGCTCACGCATTGATCCTTTTGCGCCAAGGCGCTGATCAGTTCCATGGCAGCCCGGGCCTGACTGAGGTAAAGCAGGGAATGTGACGCGCTCATTTTTGGTTTGGACGTTACCGACCTGAATGAAGATTGCCAGCGAGACAACTCCAAACATCCTGTAGCTGCAAGGGAGACAGCTTAGACGATAAAGGCTATTCTAAGGCACAACGATAACAACCGCGTGCGTATTGTTCAAACATTTACAAAGCACTGATCAACGTATCTTTTTGCCCCTCTGATTGTTTAGATGGCGATGCTGCTATGTTATTATCATACTTCGGGATGTCGGCATTGAGACCTTGCATGCCGCCACTGCCGGCGCGCGAGTCGCTGGGCTGCGAGCAGGGCGCGCCTGGTGCCGCAGGCGGGAGTGGCGCCGGCCTTCTATTGACGGGTGGCGTCGCCGGGGCAAACTGCTGCGCAGGCGGCCCCGGCCATCCCGCCGGTGGCCGCCCCGTGCTCAACCGTGAAAGCGATCCATGTCCCTGACCGTCAACACCCGCATCGCCGACCATCCCATTGACCCGGTTTACCTCCAGCGTTGGTCCCCCCGCGCCTATGATGGCCAGCCTGTACCGCGCGAAGACTTGATGACCATGCTGGAAGCCGCCCGTTGGGCGCCGTCCTCCTATAATTCGCAGCCCTGGCGCTTCTTGTATGCCATCAAGGACGGGCCGCATTGGGAGCAGTTCCTGGGGTTCCTGATCGAGAGCAACCGAGCCTGGTGCGAGAACGCCGGCGCGCTGCTGGTGCTGCTGTCCAAATCGACCATGGCCGTGCCGGGCAAGGAGGGCGAGGTGCCATCCCACAGCCACAGCCACGACGCCGGCGCCGGCTGGGCCTATTTCGCGCTGCAGGCGACACGGATGGGATACTACGCTCACGGCATGGTCGGTCTCGACATGGACCGCGCCTTCGCCGAACTCGGCGTGCCCATCGGCTACCGGGTCGAGCAGATGATCGCGGTGGGCCGGCGCGGCGACCCGGCGCTTCTGTCGGAATCAGCGCGCGCGCGTGAGCAGCCCAACGCCCGCCGCCCCCTCAGCGAGAGCGTGTTCGAGGGCGCCTTCCCCGCCGGCTGAGGCGCCTCAAGCCTTGGCGCGCGGCCCGCGCTTGCCGCGTCCCGTGCGCTTCGGCAAGTCTTCCAGCGTGTGCAGCACGGCCTCGTCGGTTTCGGTCAACGGCGTGGGCGTCGCTGCCGCGACACCTGGCGGCACGGCATCCCCTGGGTCGCGGTCACGCCCGAAGGAATAATCGTCGGCGTCGGACGCGGCGGCAGGCTGGGCGCGTCCGGCCGCAAGCTGGTCCAGCCGACGGTTCACCGCGCGCACCTCCTCGCGAAGCGCCGCAAGCGCGTCGATGCCCGCGGCGACCATCTCGCCCAGCGCCTTGATCGCCTCCAAGGCCGTAAGCTCGCGTCCGGCGGCAGCGCCCGTCGCGGCGGGTAGTTGTTCAATGGGATGGGACGGCGCCTCATGCAGTTGCGGCTGGCTCGCCCGCCCCGGCGGTGCATGGGGTGCAAGGGGGCCTTCCGGTTCCGGTTGCTTGGCGGCGGGGCTGCGGCTTGCTTTGGGCTTGGCCGAGACAGCTTCGCCTTGAGCGGAGACGGTCTGACCGTGTTGCGCCGGCGTGGCCGGCATTCTGGGTCGTTTTGCCATGGCGACGCAACGCCTGGGCGCCGGAATGGATGCGCGTCTTGGATGTCCGGCCGAACACCCTGCTCTGCCGCCATTTGCCCAGGGTGGCTGCACAGTTGAGTTAACCTCTGGTAAACAGAAACTGAAGCCCTGCGCGGCGCCCGTCGCCACGGGGCGGCATGCCCGGCGGCGTTGAGGCGAGTCGCTGCCTTGTTCCTCCGCCCGTTCGAAGGGAGCACGCACCTGGATCAGGCGGTCGGGAACAGGGCGGCGCCGCCGGTCGAGA
>CAXSEX010000063.1:0-1394 GCA_964236415.1 uncultured Acetobacteraceae bacterium
GGTGTTCGAGCACGCCGCCGGGCGCCTCGACTGCCCGGCGCTGATCGTCGTGCCGACCAGCCTGATCAGCAACTGGACGGCGGAACTCGGCAAGTTCGCGCCGCATCTGTCCACGGCCGTGCTGCATGGCCTGGACCGGCATCAGCGGCGGCAAACCCTGGAGGGCATCCACGTCGTCATCACCACCTACACGCTGCTGGCCCGCGACGTGATGGAGATGAAGGCGCTGCCTTGGAACGTCGTGGTGCTGGACGAGGCACAGGCCATCAAAAGCCCGGCGGCCAAGGCCACCCGCGCCGTTTGCATGCTGGACAGCCGCCACCGCCTGTGCCTGTCCGGCACGCCGATCGAGAACAACCTTGAGGAATTGTGGTCGCAGTTCGCCTTTCTCATGCCGGGCCTGCTGGGCGACCGCCAGGGCTTCACCAAGCGGTTCCGCACGCCCATCGAGAAGCGGCGCGACGACACGCGGCGCCTGCAGCTTGTCCGCCGCATCAAGCCGTTCATCCTGCGCCGCACCAAGTCCGAGGTGGCGACGGAGCTGCCGCCCAAGCACACCATCCTGCGCCGCATCACCCTGGCGCCGGACCAGCGCGAGCTGTACGAGGCCATCCGCGCCACGCTGCACGAGCGGGTGCGCGAGCAGGTGGCGGAGCGCAGCCTGGCGCAGAGCCGCATCGTGGTGCTGGACGCGCTGTTGAAGCTGCGCCAGGTCTGCTGCGACCCGCGGCTGGTGAAGCTGCCCTCCGCGCGGTTGGTCGAAAGCAGCAGCAAGCTCGATGACCTGCTGGAGATGGTCTCCGAGATGATCCCGGAGGGCCGCCGCATCCTGCTGTTCTCGCAGTTCACCTCCATGCTCGACCTGATCAAGCCGCGGCTGGCCGAGGCGGGCATCCCCTTCGTCGAGTTGCGCGGCGACACCCGCGACCGCGCCGAGCCGGTGCGCGCGTTCCAGGCGGGGGAGGTGCCCCTGTTCCTGATCAGCCTCAAGGCCGGCGGGCGCGGCCTGAACCTCACCGCCGCCGATACGGTGATCCATTACGACCCCTGGTGGAACCCGGCGGTCGAGAACCAGGCGTCCGACCGTGCCCACCGCATCGGCCAGACCAAGTCCGTGTTCGTGTATAAGCTCATCGGCGCCGATACGGTGGAGGAGCGCATCCTGGAATTGCAGGAGCGCAAGGCGGAGCTGGCCAGCATCGCCTTCACGGAGGGCGCCGACCTGTCCGCCCTGGGGCAGGACGACGTGGACTACCTGTTCGGCGCCGACGCCGACCGCAAGGCCGCCTGACCTGGCCGGTTTGAGTCGGGCAGCGCGGCGTGCCAAAATCGTGCCGAAAGCGGATGGAACCATGCACGGCACGATTCGCGGCGAGTCGATGGGCGCACCTGGC
>CAXSEX010000063.1:1404-14085 GCA_964236415.1 uncultured Acetobacteraceae bacterium
CGCGGAGGCGGATGGCGGCGTCCGTTCGACGCGGCCCGGGGCCGCGGCGCTCCTGCGGGACCACGCCGCGGCCCGATGCGCCGCGGCGGCGCCCGCGCTGGCCATCGCCGACTTCACGCCGCGGGCACTGATCGCGCCCGAGTTCGACGCCGCGTACTACGTGGACAACAATGAGGACGTGCGGAACTCCGACATGGACCCGTTTGAGCACTTCCTGCTGCACGGCGCGGCCGAACTGCGGAACCCCAATGCCTGGTTCGACACCGGCTTCTACGTGCGCAGCAACGCCGACGTGGACGACGCCGAGGTGAACCCGTTCTGGCACTACCTGGCGCACGGCAAGGCGGAGGGCCGCCAGCCCGCGCCCCGGCGGCAAGCCGAACGCGCGGCCCTGGCCCAGGCGATGCCGGCCACGAACCGAGGGGTCGGCACGCCGCCCGACGTCCCCCTGCAGGCGCCTGATGCCTTGCGCGCCGCCGTGGCCGACCGGCTGGCCGGCACGACCGGCCTCACCGTGTCGGTCAGCCACGACTGCTACACCCATTCCGTGGGCGGCGTGCAGATCCTGGTCTCGGACGAGCAGAAGGCGTTCAACGCCCGGAACGAAACCTACCTGCACATCGCCCCGGCGGCAGCGCGGCTGATGCTGGCGCCGCCCGGGGGCGATGCCCTGATCCACCTCACGATGGACGGCGTCTACTGCGGGCTGACCACCTATGCCGACCTGGCGCAGGCGTTGGCCGGGCTGGCGCCCATCATGCCCCCGGCGCGGCGCTTCGTGGTGCACTGCCTTCTCGGCCACCAGATCGACCCCTTGATCGCCCTCCACGCCGCGCTCGCCCCGGGCGCCGCGGTGTTCTGGGTCAACGACTACGAGGCCGCGTGCGTCGGCTACAACCTGCTGCGCAACGACGTGGCGTTCTGCGGCGGCCCGCCGCCGGGCAGCATGGCCTGCCGGGTCTGCGTGTATGGCGAGGACCGGGACGATCATCTGGCGCAGGTCGGCCGGCTGTTCGCCGCCGTCCCGTTTCACGTCGTGGCGCCCTCGGAAGCGGCGCTGGTTGTTTGGAAGGCCGCTGCGCGCCTGCCGCATGCGTCGGTCCAGGTGCATGAGTATGCCCAAATCCGCCCGGGCGCCGTCCGCTATGGCTTGTTGGGCGCCAGTCCACGCGGCACGCCCGACAACCCGGTCCGCATCGGTTTCGTCGGCTACGCCATGTCGAACAAGGGCTGGCCCGCCTTCGTGCAGGTTGCCGGGGCGCTCGGCGGGCACGGGGGCTACCGGCTGTTCCACTTCACGGGACTGGCGGCCGACCCGCCGCTGCCCGGCGTCGAAACCGTGCTGGCCAATGTCAGCGCCGACGCCCGCGGCGCCATGACCGACGCGCTGGCCGCGGCGTCAATCGATCTCGTGCTGGTCCTGTCGCCCTGGCCCGAGACGTTCTGCCTCGTCGCCTACGAGGCCATCGCCGCCGGCGCAGATGTCGTCACCCTGCCCGGAAGCGGCAACGTGGCTGACATGGTCCTGGCCCGAGGCCGGGGCCTGGTGATGCCCGACGCCGCCGCGGCCGTCGAGTTCTTCGCTTCCGAAGCCGCCATCGCCTATGTCCGCATGTGCGGGGAGCAGGGGTCGGAGATGGGCTGCCTGGAGTCCCGTGGCATGACGGCCACGCTGCCTTTCCCGGACGCGCCCCTTGGGGCGGCAGCGGCCCCCTTGCCGGCGGCATGAGCCGGGTCTGCTGCTTCACCAGCTTCACCTACGCCTACCTCGGACGGGCGCGCACCCTGCTGTCCACGCTGCGCGCCGCGCATCCGGATTGGGCCATGTGCGCCGTGGTGGTGGACGAGCCGCCTCCCGGGATGGACGAGGCGGACCTGCTGGCGGGCTTCGACCTCGTGCTGCGCCTCGATGACCTCGGCATCCCGCGGGCGCGGGCCTGGCTGTTCAAGCACGAGGTCGTCGAAGCCTGCACCGCCGTGAAGGCCAGCGCCATGCTGCGCCTGATGGACGCGGGCTATGCGGCGGTCGTTTACCTCGATCCCGACATCGCCGTGTTCCATCCGCTCGACACCGTGTTGGCGGCGCTGGATGGCGGCGCCATCGTGCTCACCCCGCACCAGGCCAGCCCGAACCGCAACGCCCGCGTCATGGGGGACAACGAGCTGGTCTCGCTGCGTCTTGGCGCCTTCAACCTGGGCTTCATCGCCGTGCGCAGCATGGGCCCGGGGCGGGACTTCGCGGAGTGGTGGGCGGTGCAGCTCCTGCGCGCCTGCTACGACGACCCCGCCGCCGGGCTGTTCACCGACCAGAAGTATATCGACCTGGTGCCCGGCCTGTTCGACGGCGTGGCGATCCTGCGCGACCCCGGCTGCAACGTCGCGAGCTGGAACCTCAGCACCCGGCGGATGTCCATCGGCGCCGACGGTGGCATCCGGGTCAACGGGGACCCGCTGCGCTTCATGCACTTCACCAAGATCAACTCAGTCGGCGATGTCATGCTCGACCGCTATGCCGGCGACGGCATCGAGGCGCTGGAGGTTTGGAGCTGGTATCGCCGCCAGGTCGCGCGGCGGCAGCCCGCCGCGGTGCCGGACGGCTACTGGCACTACGCCACGTTCAGCAACGGCGTCGCGATCCCGCGGGAGGCTCGCCTGCTGTATCGGGACAGTCCCCGCCTCCGCGCCGGCGACGACCCGTTCGACGCGGAGGGGCCGCTCTACGCCTGGCTGTCCCAGGCCCATGCGGAGATGCTCACTCCTCCCGCCATCGGCGCTTCTTGAACACGTCCAGGCGGGGCCGCGCCCGCCGCTGCGCGTCCGAAAGCGCCAGCCAGGCTTGCAGCCGCTCCAGCACTTCCCGTGTCACCAGCGCGAGGTCGAGCGCCAGCGCCTCGGCCAAGTCAGCGCCGTCCAGGTAGGGTGCGGCCCCCATGCGCAGCGTCACGCTGGTGCAGGTCGGGAGGCTGATGCGGCGGGTTGTGCCGCATCGCAGCAAAGCAGCCCAGGGACGGGGAATAATGTTGAGATTGCATGGCCCGGAGCCAAGCCGCGGCCCTAGGTAGGCTGCGTGCCTCGGGCAACAAAAAATGTCTGCCTTCCCATTGGAAAGAAGGTTACAACAATGTCACACCGAATAAACATTCAGCAGCTATAGCAAGGCTATATCTGATTTAAGTAGTTTATAATTCAACTTAAATATAGAGTAAATGATGCTGATGCTGGATCAGGTAGGAAGTATGTTCGACGTGAAGCGCGAAGGATGTTTCAGTCAGCTGCCCAAAAGCTTGTTTTCGGGTGAAACCGATGCGCTGTCTGACGATCAACTGATCGAGATGCTGCTGCTTCTCACGAATACGCGCACAAATGCCAGGCGTTTGGCAAAAAACTCGTCTGCCCAACACAGGGGCCTGCACAAACTGCTGACCGAGGCGCCGCCGCAATTGCGTGATTTCGGCTTCAACGACGCGACGATCCGGATCTTCGATGTGATTCACGAATCGTCCCGTCGGCTGGCCTCTGCCGAGACAAGGCAGCGTCCTTTGCTGTCTGACACCGATTCGCTCACGGCCTATTTGGATATCCCAAACCGGCCCATCGACATGCCGTGCCTGACCGCCATGCTGTTGAACAGCAGGAATCAGGTTCTGAAAGAGATCGCCTTCCCAGAAACCGAGGAACCCTCAAGCATCGCCTTGTCGCTCGGCAAACAGGTGCTGGAAGCCCACGCGAGCGCCATGATCCTCGCGACCATCAGGCCAGGGCAAACGGTCCTGCCAACAACGCGCGACATCGACATTACGAGGCGAGTCACGAAGTTGGCCGCAGCGCTTGGCGTTTCGTTCCATGAACACCTGATCTTCACACGCGACAAAAGCTACAGCCTGAAGTTCGAGGTCGACCTGACTTCTCGTTCTGATATTGCAAAGAACTTGCACGCTGAACGAGGACGCCGCCCCGGAACGTCGTTGCTAAGGGGGCGTTCGCTGGGGGACGCCGCGAGTTCGGTCAATGGTTTTTCCGATGGCGGAATGTTCGCGACACTGGTTATTCCAAAAAATGCCAGCATCAAAGACGTGGCGGAGGTTTCCAGTGCAGACCTCGTCAAAGGAAGCCATAAGCTTCGGACTCTCAGCGACTCCGAGTTGATGGCCCTGCTTTTAAGTCACGTCACGGACAAGCGCGGCGACGAGGTCGTCGATTGTGCGATCGTCAACTGCGGCAGCTTCGCCGCCATGCTGAGCACTCCGTCGTTCAGGCTGCTTGAGCTGCCGGGGCTGACCGCTCACGGCGTCGCCGCGATCAAGCTGATCCACGCCGCTGCCATCCGACTCTTTAGGGCAGCCGTCATGAATCAGCCCAGCCTGGACAACGTGGAGAAGCTGACGCGGTACCTGACCGCAGCGTTGTCCCGCGAGAACGTCGAGCATCTCCGAATCCTGTTCCTGGACTCCGACGGGCGGCTGCGCGCAGACGAGGCCCAGTCCCGCGGCACCGTCAACCACGCGCCGGTCTACCCGCGAGAGGTGGTCCGGCGTGCGCTGGAGTTGAAAACCGAGTTCCTTATCCTCGTCCACAACCATCCGAGCGGAGATCCCACGCCCTCTCAAGATGACATTGTCATGACGCGGCAAATTGAGGATGCGGCGGCGTTCCTGAACTTGAAGGTGTGGGACCATATCATCATTGGGAACGGGAGCTGGTTCAGCTTCCGCAAGGAGGGCCTGCTGCAGGATGTTCCCTCCCAAGAAATCCGGCTGCATCGCAAGCACATGGCGTAGCAAAGGCGAAGCCGGCCTGCCTGCGTTCCCCGGCACGTCAGGTCGCGCGGCGGCAGCCCGCCGCGGTGCCGGACGGCTACTGGCACTACGCCACGTTCAGCAACGGCGTCGCGATCCCGCGGGAGGCTCGCCTGCTGTATCGGGACAGTCCCCGCCTCCGCGCCGGCGACGACCCGTTCGACGCGGAGGGGCCGCTCTACGCCTGGCTGTCCCAGGCCCATGCGGAGATGCTCACTCCTCCCGCCATCGGCGCTTCTTGAACACGTCCAGGCGGGGCCGCGCCCGCCGCTGCGCGTCCGAAAGCGCCAGCCAGGCTTGCAGCCGCTCCAGCACTTCCCGTGTCACCAGCGCGAGGTCGAGCGCCAGCGCCTCGGCCATCGGGTAGAACCGCACCGCTTCCAGCTCGCCCGACCCGCCGAGCGTCCCTTGCGTCGCGGCCGCGTCCGCCACCAGGAACCGCGCGTTGAACCGCATGGCGCTTTCCGGCGGCGTCACTGCCCGGCACAGGTAATCGACTGCATGGAGCCGGGGCGGCGTGCCGAGCGTCAGGCCCGTCTCCTCCTCCAGTTCCCGCGCCGCCGCCGCCACCAGGGCGCGGGCCAGGCGCGGGCGGGCTGCCCGGCCCACTGCGGCGAGAACGTCCTCCCGCGGCTCCGTGGCGGCTGGCAGCAATGCGTCGCCGGGATCGACGGAGCCGCCGGGGAACACCAGCCGGTTCGGCATGAAGCGGTGCCCGGCGCCGCGCAGGCCCATCAGCACCTCCGGTCCCGATGGCCCGGTCCGCAGCACGATCAGGCTGGCGGCGTGGCGGGCGAACACGGGGCGTTTTGCTGGCGGCTCAAGGCTCACGGCGGATGGTCCTATGGTGGGCCTGCCGACAGCACGGCGTGGCAGCGCCGTATAGCAAGGCGGCGCTCCCAAGACACCATGCCGGGCATTCCGGCACGGCCGCCGGCCCAGCGCGCGAGTCGGCGCACCGATTTTTTAACACGCTGCTGCATCCATTCGAGGTTGCCGGCGGTAATGATGATGTTGGAGCAGGGATAGCACCAATCATAGCTCTAAAACAAAAGCAAAATATAGAAAGAAGACAAATGAAAAAGAGTACTGCGTCTGCGGTCCTGGCGCTTTCGTTCGCCTCGTTCCTTGCCGCACCTGTGTCTGCTCAAGTCATGGTCGGCGATGCGCCGATGTTCGCCAACAAGGAC
Organism: uncultured Acetobacteraceae bacterium; assembly: GCA_964236415.1. Classification (GTDB taxonomy): domain Bacteria; phylum Pseudomonadota; class Alphaproteobacteria; order Acetobacterales; family Acetobacteraceae; genus CAHJXG01. The sequence continues at coordinate 7,391 of CAXSEX010000063.1, forward strand.
ATCATCGACAACGCTGTGAACTCCAAGGAGCATACAACGCTCGTCGCCGCCGTGAAGGCGGCAGGCCTAGTGGACACCCTGAAGGGTCCAGGCCCGTTCACCGTGTTCGCCCCGGTGGACGCCGCTTTTGCCGCCCTGCCGGCCGGGACCGTGGACACGTTGCTGAAGCCGGAAAACAAGCCTGCGCTGATCAAGGTGCTGACCGTCCATGTCGTGCCGGGCCGGTTGGACGCGGCGGCGCTGAAGATGATGGTCGCCGACCACAATGGCCTGGCCATGCTGAAAACCGTCGAGGGCGAGTCGCTCACGGTGACCAACATCGCCGGCGTGCTGACGGTCACCGACGCGAAGGGCGACATGGCCCACGTGACGACGCCTGACGTGACGCAAAGCAACGGTGTGATCCATGTGGTCGATCGCGTCCTGCTCCCGGGGTGATTGGATAATGCCCGGCCGGTGTGCTGCACCGGCCGGTCCCGCTTGCCGTCCCGGGCACCCGCGCCGATGATGCAGGCATGACGGATGCCGCTCCAGACCAGGCTGATTCCGATGAGGTCGCCATGTTGCTGACGCGGTGCGCGCAGGCGGACGGCGTTGCCTTTCGCCGGCTTTACGACTTGCAATCCGCCGCCCTGTACGGCGTGGCGCTGCGGATCACCCGTCAGCCGGCGCTCGCGGCGGACGCGGTGCACGACGCGATGCTGCAGGTTTGGCGCAACGCCGCCCGGTTCGACCCGGAGCGCGGCAATGCCCGGGCGTGGCTGCTCAGCCTTGTCCGCTATCGCGCGCTCGACTCCATCGCCCGCATCGGCCGGGAAGCGGTTGGCGGCGAGATGCCGGAGGTCGCCGACACCGACCCTGATCCGCTTGACCGCCTGCTGGCGACCCAGGACGGCATGCTGCTGCACCATTGCCTGCAGGAGATCGACACCGGGCGCCGCAGCCTGGTCCTGCTCGCCTTCTTCGAGGGGCTGACCCATTCGGAGATCGCCCAGCGCGTCGGCCAGCCGCTGGGCAGCGTCAAGTCGGGCATCCGGCGCGCGTTGCTGGCGCTCCGCGCCTGCCTCGGGGGAGAAGCGGAATGATGCCGTCCGATCCCGGCGGTCCTGGCGACGACCCGGCGCCGGGCGACCGCGACCTTGACCTCGACGCGGCCGAGTACGTGCTGGGCCTGCACACGCCGGACAAGATGCGCGCCATGGAAGCGCTGGCGATGCACGACCCGGCCATCGCCGCCGGCATCGTCGCTTGGGAGAACCGCCTCGGCCCGCTCGCGGCGGCCGTGATCCCGGAGGTCCCGCCGCCGGAGCTGTGGCAGCGCCTGGCGCTGGCGACCGGGCTGCAGAGGCCCGTTCCCCGCCGCACCGTGCCCCGGCGCACAGCGTTCCAGAAGGCATGGCGCAGCCCGGCGCTTTGGCGCGGCACCACGGCCGCGGCGCTGGCCCTGGCCGCCGTGCTCGCGTTCTTCGCGCTGACTCCCAAGCCGCTGGCGCCGGAGCCGCTGCTGGCCGCGCTCTCGGCCCAGGGCAGCCCGGGCGCCGTGTTCCTCGTGCGGGTGGGGGAGGGAGGGAGGGCCACGGTGACGGCCGTGGGCCGGCTCAACGTCCCGCTCGACCGCACCTTGGAACTGTGGGCGCTGCGCGAGGGCGCGCCGGCGCCGGTCAGCCTCGGCCTGCTGCCGGGCGGCGGCCGTACTCTCCTGCGGGCGAGCCTTGCCGCCGGCACCCGGCTGCTGGTCAGCCAGGAGCCGACCGGCGGCTCGCCCTCGGGCGCGCCGACCGGCCCAGTGGTGTACTCGGGCCTGCTGGTTAATGGCTGAGCCGGGGCTGAGCCGAGGGCTGATCCGGCTGCGCAAGGAAGCGTGGGGCGGGCGCCGCGGCCCTTGACGGAAGGGCCGCAGCCGCTCATTTGACAGCAATCAGGACTTCCCAGGTCCGATTACAGGTTGCATCATGCTCAGGCTGTCGAAACTCACGGATTACGCCGTTGTCGTGCTGATTCGCCTGTCGCATGGCGAGGCCGTGCAGACATCGCCCGGCATCGCGGCCGGCATCGGCCTGCCCGAGCCGACGGTGGCCAAGGTGCTCAAGGCCCTGGCCTATTCGGGGCTGGTGAGCAGCCAGCGCGGCGCCCGCGGCGGCTACCGCCTGGCCCGCCCGCTTTCTGCCATCCCGGTCACGGACGTGGTGGCGGCCATCGACGGCCCCATTGCGCTGGCCGCCTGCGTCGAAGGGTCGGGAACCGGCTGCGAGGCGGAGTGCCTGTGCCCCGTCCGTGGCCGTTGGGACCTGGTGAACGACGCGGTGCGGCAGGCGCTCGGCCGCATCAGCCTTGCCGACATGGACCGCAGCACCCCGCGCCCCCAGGCCCGGGCCGCGGCCCAGCCGTTTCAAGATTTGGCTTTCACCCTCTCTGCCGAGTAGGTCCGCATGCCCGCAGCCACCGAGACGATCGACACCGTCCAGTCCCTCACCCAGTCCGGCTACAAGTGGGGGTTCGAGACCGATATCGAGATGGACATCGCCCCCAAGGGCCTGACCACCGACACGGTCCGCATGATCTCCGCTAAGAAACAGGAGCCGGAATGGCTGCTGGAATGGCGCCTAGCCGCGTTCGCCGCCTGGGAAGCCATGGCCGAGCCGAACTGGGCCAAGGTCGGCTATCCCAAGATCGACTACCAGGACATCCACTACTACGCCGCGCCCAAGCGCCCAGCGCCCAAGAGCCTCGACGACGTGGACCCGGAATTGCTGGCGATGTACGAGAAGCTCGGCATCCCGCTCAAGGAGCGCGCGGTCCTGGCCGGGGTCGAGGGCGCCGGCATGGAGGGCGTGATCGGCTCAGGCAACCCGAACATCGCCATCGATGCCGTGTTCGACAGCGTGTCTGTCGCCACTACGTTCCGGGAAACGCTGGCGAAGTCCGGCGTGATCTTCTGCCCGATCAGCGAGGCGGTGCGGGAGCATCCGGAGCTGGTGCGCAAGTATCTCGGCAGCGTCGTTCCGGTGTCGGACAACTATTTCGCGGCGCTTAACAGTGCCGTGTTCACCGATGGCAGCTTCGTGTACATCCCCAAGGGCGTGCGCTGCCCGATGGAGTTGAGCACCTATTTCCGCATCAACGCCAAGAACAGCGGCCAATTCGAGCGGACGCTGATCATCGCCGACGACGGCGCGCATGTCAGCTACCTCGAAGGCTGCACGGCGCCGATGCGGGACGAAAACCAGCTCCACGCCGCGGTGGTCGAGTTGGTCGCGTTCGACGACGCGACGATCAAGTACAGCACGGTGCAGAACTGGTACCCTGGCGACGCCAACGGGCGCGGCGGCATCTACAACTTCGTGACCAAGCGCGCCGCCTGCCGCGGGGCGCGGAGCAAGGTGAGCTGGACTCAGGTGGAAACCGGCTCGGCGATCACCTGGAAGTATCCGAGTTGCGTGCTGCAGGGCGATGGCAGCGTGGGCGAGTTCTACTCCGTCGCGGTGACCAACAACCGGCAGCAGGCCGACACCGGCACCAAGATGATCCACATCGGCAAGAATACCCGCAGCACCATCGTGTCGAAGGGCATCAGCGCCGGGCGGTCGGACAACACCTACCGCGGCCTGGTGCGCATCCTGCCCAAGGCCAGCGGGGCGCGGAACCACACGCAGTGCGACAGCCTGCTGATCGGCGACCAGTGCGGCGCGCACACCGTGCCCTACATCGAAAGCCGCAACCCGACGGCCAAGGTGGAGCACGAGGCTACCACGTCCAAGATCGCCGATGACCAGTTGTTCTACTGCCGCAGCCGCGGGTTGTCGGAGGAGGACGCCGTGGGCCTGATCGTCAATGGCTTCTGCAAGGAAGTGCTGAAGGAACTGCCGATGGAGTTCGCCGTGGAGGCGCAGAAGCTGCTCGCTGTTTCGCTTGAGGGATCGGTTGGATAATGCTGTCAGTCAACAACTTGCAGGCGCGGATTGACGAGAAGGAGATCCTGCGCGGCATCACCTTGGACGTGCCGGCCGGCCAGGTGCACGCCATCATGGGGCCGAACGGGTCCGGCAAGAGCACGCTCGGCTACGTGCTGGCCGGGCACGAAGGCTACGAGGTCACGGGCGGCTCCGTGACCTTCGGCGGCGCGGACCTCTTGGCGATGGAGCCGGAGGAGCGCGCGGCGGCCGGGCTGTTCCTGGCTTTCCAGGCGCCGCTCGAATTGCCCGGCGTCAACAACGCCAACTTCCTCCGCACCGCGCTGAACGCGGTGCGCCGCGCCCGCGGGGAGGCCGAACTGGACGCGGTGGGCTTCCTCCGCTTGGCGCGCGCCGAGTCGAAGCGGCTCGCCATGCCGGACGACATGCTGAAGCGCAACGTCAACGTGGGCTTCAGCGGCGGCGAGAAGAAGCGGAACGAGGTGCTGCAGATGGCGATCCTGCGCCCGAAGCTCGCAGTGCTCGACGAGACCGACAGCGGCCTCGACATCGACGCGCTGCGCATCGTGGCGGACGGGGTGAATGCGCTGCGCGGGCCGGAGTTCTCGGCGCTCGTGATCACGCACCATCAGCGCCTGCTCGACCACCTGGTGCCGGACCGCGTGCACGTTCTGTCCCAGGGGCGCATCGTCCGCACGGGCGGGCCGGAACTGGCGCGGGAGTTGGAGGCGAACGGCTACGCCGGCGTGGTGGCGGACGCGGCATGAACCAATCGCTGCACAACGGCGCCGACGCCTACCTTTCGCGCTACGAGGGCCTGCGCGACCGCCTGCCCGGCGACGCCGCGATCCGCGACGCCGCCGCCGCGGCGTTCCGGGCAGGTGGGCTGCCCAGCGTGCGCGACGAGGATTGGCGCTACACCAGCCTGCGCGCCCTGGCCGAAACCGAGTTCGGGGAGCCGCTGTCGGCGGTAGCCACCGCGCCGGTCCTGGGCGACGCCATCGACGCGCCGCGCTTGGTGCTGGTGGACGGCCGCTACCAGCCGGACCTGTCCACGCCGCCCGCCGGCGTGACGGTCACGCCGTTTTCCGAGAACCCGTATTTCGGCCGCCTGCCGGACACCAAGCGCCCCATGGCGGCGCTGAACACCATGCTGGCCGAGGACGGCGTGCAGCTCCACGTCGCCGCCGGGGTGGACGCGGGCGCGCTGGTGCTGCTGTCGCTGGCGCCCGAGGGCCACCGCCCCATCGCTTTCCACCCGCGCCACGGCATCCACCTGGAAGCGGGCGCCAAGCTTACCGTGCTGGAGATCGCGCGTGGGGAGGGGTCCTACCTGCACAACGCCGTCACGGAGGCGGTGGTGGCCCCGGGCGCGGTGCTGACCCATATCCGCCTGCAAGACGAGAGCCGCGACGCCTTCCACGTCAACACCACCTTCGCCGAGGTGGCGGAGCACGGCACGTATGACGCCTTCGTGCTGACGCTCGGCGCCCAGGTGGCGCGCACGGAGATCCACGCCCGGCTGATCGGGCCGCACGGCATGGTGCACCTGAACGGCGCGCAGTTGCTCGGCGGTCAGCAGCACGGCGACATCACCACCGTGGTCGCGCACGACGCGCCGAACTGCGGCTCGCGCCAAACGATCAAGAACGTGCTGTCCGACCGCTCGCGCGGCGTGTTCCAGGGCCGCATCGAGGTTGCCCGGGTCGCGCAGAAGACCGACGGCTACCAGATGAACCAGGCGCTGCTGCTGTCGCCGCTTGCCGAGATCGACTGCAAGCCGCAGCTTGAGATCTACGCCGACGACGTGAAGTGCAGCCACGGCGCGACGGTGGGCGAGCTGGACGCCGACCAGTTGTTCTATCTCCGCAGCCGCGGCGTGCCCGACGCGGAGGCCCGCGCCATCCTGGTCCGCGCCTTTCTGGCCGAAGCCATGGACCCCATCGCGCACCAGGACGCCCGCGCCCTGCTGGAGCGCGCCATCGAACAGTGGTGGGAGCACCGCGCATGAACATGATGACCAAGCCCGCTTTCGACGTGGAGCGCATCCGCGCCGACTTCCCGATCCTGTCGCAGACGGTGCGGGGCAAGCCGTTCGTGTTCCTGGACAGCGCCGCCTCCGCCCAGAAGCCGCGCCCGGTGATCGACGCCATGGTGCAGGCCATGGAAACCCAGTACGCCAACGTGCACCGCGGCCTGCACTGGATGAGCGAGCGCACGACGGACGCCTATGAGGGCACCCGCGACGCCGTGGCCCGGCTGATCAACGCGCCGTCCCGCGAGGAGATCGTGTTCGTCAAGAACACGACGGAGGGCATCAACCTCGTGGCCCACAGCTACGGCCGCGGCATCATGAAGCCTGGCCAGGCCATGGTCATCTCCGCCATGGAGCACCACGCCAACCTGGTGCCCTGGCAGATGCTGCGCGACGCCCACGGCATCGAGCTGCGGGTCGCGCCGATCACTGACGCGGGCGAGCTGGACATGGCCGGGCTGGAGGCTTTGCTGCAAGACCGCAAGGTCGGTCTGGTGGCGGTCACGCACATGAGCAACGTGCTCGGCACCGTCGTGCCGGCGGCGCGGGTCGCGGCGCTGGCGCACGAGTATGGCGCCAAGGCGCTGTTCGACGGCAGCCAGGCCGTCGTGCACCGCCCGGTCGATGTGCAGGCCATCGGCGCGGACTTCTACCTGTTCACCGCGCACAAGCTGTATGGCCCCACCGGCATCGGCGTCCTGTGGGCGCAGCGCGAGCTTGTGGACGCCATGCCGCCCTTCATGGGCGGC
>CAXSEX010000064.1:0-2384 GCA_964236415.1 uncultured Acetobacteraceae bacterium
GGCGATGGCGGCTTCAGACACTTTCAACGACGCGGCACAGGACGCCAAGGAGCAGATCGCGCAGCTTCGCGCCCAAGTTCAGACCCTGATGTCCGAGCGGGTCACGCCGGCGCTCTCCAACGCCGCCGGCACCGCCGAGAACTATGCCCGGCAAGCCCGGGACATGGCATCCGACCAAACGGAGATGCTGTCCGACCATGTGCGTGAGTCGCCCATCGTGGCCATCCTGATTGCCGCCGGCGCGGGCTACCTGCTCGGCCGCATCGCCCGTTAACCCGGATGCGCACGGTTGAGCTTGCCAAAGTTGCGGCGTCGGCAGAGGCGCTACGCCTGCGCCGGGTCGCCGTCCGCCAGGGCAGGCGTGCGGCTTACGGCGTCGGTGCCGCGGTGTTCGGGATTGCCGTCTTCGTGCTGCTGCACGTGGTCGCCTACAACGCCATGGTGCCGGCGATCTCGCCTTTGGTCGCCAGCCTCATCCTCTTGGCGGTGGATCTGATCCTGGCGGCAATCCTCGGCTACCTCGCGCTCAGCAGCAAGCCGGACACGGTCGAGAACGAGGCGAAGATGATCCGTCAGCAGGCCATCGTGGAACTGCAGAAGTCGATGACTGTCGTGGCCTTGGCCGGCGAGGCGGCAAGCTCGATGATCCGGCGTCCCCGCACCGTCACCGTCGTGAAGCCGCGGGGGACGGTGCGTCTCGCCGGCGAATTGGCGGCGCGTCTGATGGCGCGCAGGTAGGACGAGAAGCATGGGCCGGGTGCTTCAAGGAGGGAACCCGGCCTTTGACGCTTGAAGCCGACCCGCCCATCGTCGTTCGCCGGCAAGGCCGGATCGGCCGGTTGACGGTCAACCGGCCAAAGTCGCTCAACGCAATCGACCAGGCCATGGTGCGAAGCCTGCACGGCGCACTTGACACATGGCGGGATGATCCGACGATCGAGGCTGTCGTCATCGAAGGGGCGGAGGCCGGTCATTCTGTGCCGGCGGCGATATCCGGCAGGTCCGCGACTTGGTGTTGGCTGGACAGCATGCCGATGCCGAGGCGTTCTTTGCCGATGAGTATGCACTCAACCTGGCGATTGCGCGCTATCCGAAGCCTTACGTCGCGCTGATCGACGGTGTTTGCATGGGCGGCGGCATGGGGCTGTCCATGCACGGCAGCGCGCGCGTGGTGACGGAAGCGGCCGTGCTGGCCATGCCGGAAACCGGAATCGGCTTCTTTCCTGATGTCGGCGCGAGCTTTTTCCTGCCGCGGCTGCTGGGGGATCAAGGTATGTTCCTGGCGCTGACCGGTGCCCGGGTACACGGGGCTGATGCCGTCAGCTTGGGTCTTGCAACCCACTACATCGCGCGTGATCGGGTTTCAGTGCTTGCCGACGAACTGGCCGAGGACGGGATCATTGCCCTGGCCCGTGCGGCCCTGCCGTCGCCGACCGGCACGAGGCCCGGGGATGCAGAGGTCATTGCCTGCTTTGGCGCCGACACTGTTGCAAGCATTCTGGAGCGCCTAGCGAGGCTGGAGAGCGCACCTGCACAGGATGTTTTGAGCATGTTGCGGGCGGTGTCACCGACCGCAGTGTTGTGGACGTTCGAGTTGATGCGGCTTGGCGCAGGCCGCACGCTTGAGCAATGCTTGGCAATTGAGCACGCAATGGCCGGGTACGCCATCCGGAGCCCCGACTTTGCGGAAGGGGTGCGCGCGATGGTCATCGACAAGGACCGCAAGCCGCGCTGGTCGCCAGCGCGGATCGAGGATGTTCCGCTTGACGAGGTGAAAGCGTTGTTCCGTCAATTCGGCACCGACTGACGCCGCCTGGCGGGTGGGATCGCTGATCCCACCCGCATCGCTCCGTGTCAGGCCGCGCGGCTCATGTGGATCGCCTTCCAGACCTTCTCCGGCGTGGCGGGCATGTCGATGCTCTTCACCCCGGTGTCGGACAAGGCATCGACGATCGCGTTGATCACCGCAGGCGGACTGCCGACCGCGCCGGCCTCCCCGGCGCCCTTGACTCCCAGCGGGTTGCTGGCGCAGGGCACCTCGATCAGGTCAACCTCGATGTCCGGCAGGTCGGACGCGCGGGGCAGGGCGTAGTCCATGAAGCTGCCCGACAGCAACTGGCCGGATTGCGGGTCGTAGGCCGTCTGTTCCAGCACGGCCTGGCCGAACCCCTGGGCCACGCCACCGTGCACCTGGCCGCGCACGATCATCGGGTTGACCGCCTTGCCCACGTCGTCGCACACGATGTAGCGCAGGATGCTGATCATCCCGGTGTCGGGATCAATCTCCACCTCGGCCATGTGACAGCCGTTCGGGAAGGTGTGAAGGTCGATCTTGGCGACCTCCGCCGCGTCGAGCGTCGTCGCGGCCTGGCCGCCGGACACCC
>CAXSEX010000064.1:2394-14019 GCA_964236415.1 uncultured Acetobacteraceae bacterium
GGCGCGCTGCGCGGCTGCGAGTTCCAGGATGTCCAGCCCGCGGTCGGTGCCGGCGACGCTGAACCGGCCGTCCGAGAACTCGATATCGGACATGGACGCCTCAAGCGCCTCGGACGCCGCCTTCTTGCCCTTCTCGATGACGCTGGCCGCGGTGACAAGGATGGCCTGGCCTTCCGAGTACAAGCTGCGCGCCCCACCGGTGCCGCCGCCGGTCGGGATGGCGTCGGTGTCGCCCTGCTTGATCCGGACCTTGTCGCCGTCGATGCCGAGCTGGTCAACCGTCAGCTGGACATAGGCGGTCTCGTGCCCCTGACCGGTGCTCTGCGTGCCGACGAACACATCGACGAAGCCGTCATCGGCAAAGCGGATCTCCGCCCGCTCGCTCGGCGCGCCGCCGGTTGCTTCCAGGTAATAAGACATGCCGATGCCGCGCTTCATGCCGCGCCGCGCGCTGCTTGCGCGCCGCCCCTCGAAGCCCGCCCAGTCCATCTTCTCCAGCGCCGCGTCCAGCACGCGCTGGAAGTCGCCGCTGTCGTAGGTCTGCTTCATCGCGGTCACGTAGGGCATGGCGCTCGGCGCCACCATGTTGCGGCGGCGCAACTCGATCCGGTCGATCCCGACCTCGGCCGCAGCCGCGTCGATCAGCCGTTCCACGACGTAGTTGCTTTCCGGCCGCCCGGCGCCGCGGTAGGCGTCCACCGGAACCGTGTGGGTGAACACGCCGAGCACGTTCACGTAGATGGCCTGGAACTTGTAAACGCTGGCCAGCACCTTGGTGCCCGCCCCCGTCGGGATGAACGGCGCGAAGTTGGACAGGTAGGCGCCCATGTTCGCCACGTTGCGGGTGCGCAGCGCCAGGAAGTTGCCGTCCTTGTCGAGCGCGATCTCGCCCTGGGTGATGTTGTCGCGGCCGTGGGTGTCCGACAGGAACGCCTCGCTCCGCTCGCTGGCCCACTTCACCGGGCGCCCGAGGCGTCGCGCCGCGTAGCAGGTCAGTGCATGCTCGGCATACAGGAACAGCTTCATGCCGAAGCCGCCGCCCACGTCGGGGGTCACGACGCGGAACCGGTCCTCCGGCACGTTGAACACCGACTGGGCCAGCATCGACTTGATGGTCCAGCCGCCCTGCGTATTGGTGTGGAGCGTCCAGCGTCCGGACGCGGCGTCATACTCGGCCACTGCCGCCCGGGCCTCCATGGAGGCCACGACGACACGGTTGTTCACCACCGTGAGCCGGGTGACGTGCGCCGCCCCGGCGAACAAGGCCTCGGTGCGCTCCTTTTCCCCGGTTTCCCAGTCGAAGCACACGTTGCCCGGCGCTTGCGGCCAAACCGCCGGCGCGTCGGCGTCCAGGGTCGCCCCCAGGTCGGTGATGCTGGGCAGGATGTCATAGTCCACCATGACCACCTCGGCTGCGTCCCGGGCCGCCTGGTGGGTTTCCGCCACGATGAAGGCGACGGGGTCGCCGACATGGCGCACCTCGCCCTCGGCCAGCACCGGGTGGGGCACGTCGGCGCGGGGCGAGCCGTCCCGGTTCTTGAGCGGAATGGCGCAGGGCAGGCCGCCGATCCCCTCCGCCTTCAGGTCTGCCCCGGTATAGACCGCGAGCACGCCGGGCAAATCGGCGGCGGCGGCCGTGTCAATCGACAGGATGCGCGCCGCCGCGTGCGGGCTGCGCAAAACGATGCCGAACGCCTCGTTCGCCAGCGAGATGTCGTCGGTGTAGCGCCCGTTGCCGATCAGCAGCCGGGGATCTTCCACGCGCCGTACTGGCTGGGCCATGCCGAATTTTGTCATGCTTGCGGTTCCTCGCTGGCTTTGAGCTGGTTCATGAAATGCGGACGCCTGGCGAAAGGCCAAGAGGCTAATGCACCCGCTCCAGCGTCTTGCCGGACTTCCTGCCGAAACGGGCCTTGGCCTTTTCCCGCAAACCCTGGAACGTGACATACAGCATCGGGATCAGGAAGATGCCGAACATGCTGGCGGCGATCATGCCGGCGAACACCGGCGTGCCCACGGCGCGGCGGCTGACCTGCGCCGCGCCGTTCGCAACCACGAGCGGCAGCAGGCCGAGGACAAGGGCAATCGACGTCATCATCACGGCGCGGAACCGGGCCTGGGCACCGAGCCGCGCCGCCTCGATGATCGGCTTGCCTTCTTCCCGCTGCTCCTTGGCGAACTCCACGATCAGGATGCCGTTTTTCGCCGCGATGGCGATCAGCACCACCAACCCGATCTGCGCATACAGGTCGAGCGCCAGCCCCGCCACTTGCAGCCCTACAAAGGACCCCAGGATGCCGACGCTGACCGAGAGCAGCACCGGCACGGGGATCACCCAGCTCTCGTAGAGCGCCACCAGGAACAGGTAGGCGAACAGGATCGCCAGGGCCAGGATCTTGCCGGTCTGCCCCGAGGCAGACTTCTCCTGGAACGCCGTCCCGGTCCACTCGTAGCTGTATCCCGGCGGCAGGGTCTTGTCGCTGATCTGCTGCATCGCCGCCAGCGCGTCGCCCGAGGAGACGCCCGCCTTCGGCGTGCCGTTCACGGTGATCGAGCGGTAGTTGTTGTAGCGGCTGATGGTCTGCGGCCCCAGCACGATGCGCGCGTCGGCAATCGAGCGCAGCGGCACCATGGTGCCCAGCTTGTTGCGGATGTAGATGCGCCAGATCGCCGGGATGTCGGTCCGGTCCGCGGCGTCGCCCTGGATGTTCACCTGCCAGGTCCGGCCGAACAGGTTGAAGTCGTTGACGTAGATGCCGCCCAAGGTGCCTTGCAGCGACGTGAAGACGTCGCTGATCGACAGGCCCAGCGCCTGCGCCTTTTCCCGGTCGATGTCGAGGAAGATGCTGGGCGTCGTCGGGCTGAAGGTGCTGAACACCCGGGCGAGCTTCGGGTCCTGGTTCGCCGCCGCCAGCAGGCCGTTCAGCACGGTGCCCATCTCCGCGGGTTCCCGGCCTTCCAGGTTCTGCAGCTGGTACTCGAACCCGCCACTGGTCGACAGTCCGATGATCGGCGGCAGGTTGAAGGGGAAGATCGTCGCCGAGCGGATCTGCTGCACGCCGGCGAACACCCGGCCGATCAGCGCCTGCGCCTTGTCGGCTGCCGCCGCGCGGTCGGCGAACGGCTTCAAGCGCATCACCAGGAACGCCGCGTTGGACTGGTTGCCGGCGTCCAGCAGGGAGAAGCCGACGATCGAGAGCACGCTCTGGATCTGCGGGATGCCTTTGACCACCGCCTCCACCCGCTCCACCACCTCGCGGGTGCGGGTCACGCTGGCGCCATCCGGCAATTGCACGGCGGTGAAGAACGCGCCCTGGTCCTCGTCCGGCAGGAAGCCGGTCGGCGTGCGCAGGTTCAGGGCGAAGATGCCGCCGCCGCACAGCAGCACGATCAGCAGGCCGACGATGCCGACCCGCAGGAGCCGCGCCACGATCGCGGCGTAGCCGTCCCGCACCCAGTCGATGCCGCGCCCGATCCGGCCGAGGATGCCGCGCTTCGGCCCGCCGTGCCGCAGGAACACGCCGCACAGCGCCGGGGACAGCGTGAGCGCGTTGACCGCCGAGATCAGCACCGACACGCTGATGGTGACGGCGAACTGGCGGAACAGCGTGCCGGAGATGCCGGGGATGAAAGCGATGGGCACGAACACCGACAGCAGCACCAGCGTGATGGCGATGATCGGCGCGGTGATCTGGGCCATGGCCTTCTTCGTGGCGTCCGTCGGGGAAAGGTCCGGCTCCTCCTCCATCACGCGCTCCACGTTTTCCACCACCACGATGGCGTCATCGACCACGATGCCGATGGCCAGCACGAGGGCCAGCAGCGACACGGTGTTCGCGGAGTAGCCGAGTGCCAGCAGCACGGCGAAGGTGCCGATCAGGCTCACCGGCACGGCAATGGTCGGGATGATGGTCGCGCGGAGGTTGCCCAGGAACAGGAACACCACGACCACCACCAGCGCGAACGCTTCCAGAAGCGTGGACTTCACCTCGGTGATGGTATCGGACACGAAGGTCGAGCTGTTGTAGAACACCTGCGACTTGAGGCCCTCGGGATAGCGCTTGGACAGGTCGTCCAGCGCGGCCTGCACGCGGTCAGCCGTTTGCACCGCGTTGGCGCCGGGGGCGAGGTACACGCCGAGCGTGACCGCCGGGTTGCCGTTCAGCCGGCTTTCGCTGTCCTGCGTCGCGGCGCCCAGCTCGACCCGCGCCACGTCGCGCAGCCGCAGCACCGAGCCGTCGGGATTGGCGCGGAGCAGGATGCCGCCGAATTCCTCCGGAGTGGTAAGGCGACCCTTGGTCTGCAGGTTGATCTGGAACTGCGTGTCGTTGCTGGTCGGGCGCGCGCCGACCCGGCCGACCGGCGCCTGCACGTTCTGCTGCTGGATCGCCGTGATGATGTCGCTCGGCGCCAGGTTGAGGCTGACCATCCGGCTGGTGTCGAACCAGATGCGCATGGAGTAATCGAGCGCGCCGAACAGCGACGCCGAGCCCACGCCGTTCACCCGGGCCAGGCGGTCCAGCACGTTGATGGTGACGTAGTTGGAGATGAACAGAGGCGTCTGCTTGGCGCCCTCGCTGGAGAAGGCGAGGAACTCCAGGATCGCCGACGACCGCTTCTGCACGGTGACGCCCTGGCGCTGCACCTCCGCCGGCAGGCGGGACAGCGCCGCCTGCACGCGGTTGTTGACGTTGACGGTGTTGATGTCCGGGTTCGTTCCCAGCGCGAACGACACCGTCAGCCCATAGCTCCCGTCGTTGGCGGAGTTGGACTTCATGTAGATCATCTGGTCGGCGCCGTTGACCTGGGCCTCCAGCGGCTGGGCCACGGTCGCCTCGACCACCGCTGCGGACGCGCCGGGGTAGCGGGTCGTGACCTGCACCTGCGGCGGCACGACATCCGGGAACTGGCTGACGGGGATCACGGTCATCGCGATCAGCCCGGCGATCACCGTGATGATCGCGATGACGATGGCGAGCCGCGGCCGGTCAACGAAGGTGGCGGAGATCATGGCGGCTCAGGTCCGCGGCGCCGACGCGGGGAGCGTCGGGCCGGCGCTGGCCGGGCCGGGGTTCACGGTGATGCCGGGTCTCACGCGCTGCACGCCATCCACCACCACCGTTTCCCCTTCTTTCAAACCGGCCGAGATCACCGCGAGGCCCGGGGTGCTCTGGCCCAGTTGGAGCCGGCGCTGTTCCACCTTGTTGCCGTCGCCCACGACCCAGACATAGTTGCCCTGCTGGTCCGACAGGATGGCGCTGCGCGGGATCACGATCTGGTCAACCGGCTCCACGCCCTCCAGCGTCACCGTCACGAACTCCCCGTCCGACAGTTCGCGGTCGCCGGGTTCGCCGGGTTTCGATCCCGGCCGCGGCGGGTTGGGAATGCGCCCGCGCAGCGTCAGGGTGTCGGTGTTGGCCGCCACCGTCGGATCGGCGTAGTCGAGCTTGCCAGCCTGGTCGTACATCTTGCCGTTGGGCAGCCGGAGCTTGATCGTCACCGCGCCAAATCCGCCCCCCTTGCCGCCGTAGCGGTCCCGCAGGTCGGTGGCGGCCCGGACGGAGACAGGGAACAGCACGTACATCGGGTCCTGGCTCACGATGGTCGCCAGAACCCCGGAGCTTGGGCTGACGACGTTGCCCTCCGTCACGGTGGTACGGCTGATCTTGCCGTCGATGGGGGCCTTAATCTCGGTGTAGTCGAGGTTGGTCTGCGCCAGCCGCAGCTGCGCCTGCGCGTTGGACAGTTGCGCCGTCTGGCTCCGCTGCGTGGCCCGCGCGTCGTCCACGAGGCTGCGCTGGCCCGCCGGCGTGTTCAGCAGGGCCTCCGCCCGGCCCAGGGTCAGGCTGCTGCCTTGCAGCACGGCCTGGGCCTGCGCGACGGACGCGGCCTGCCCCGCCACCTGCGCCTCGAACGGCGCGCGCTCCAGCTTGTACAGCACGTCGCCGGTATGCACCTCCGCGCCCTCGGTGAAGTGGCGTTCCTGCATGAAGGCTGTGACGCGGGCGACCAGGTCGACGCGGCTGATCGCCTGGATGCGGCCGACGAACTCGCTGGTTTCCGTGACCGGCTGCTTCTTCGCCTGCGCGACGCCGACAGCGGGCGGCCCTCCGGGGCCAGGCTGCGCCAGGGCAGGACCGGCGAGAGCCATCAGGACGAGTGCCAGGGGCGCGAGGAGGCGACGAAACATCAGGGTCACTTTCGCAGTACGGGCGCTGCGGGTCCAGCGAGGGCGGGCCTCCGCATTGTCAGCTTTTCGCCATTGCAGCACATCCGACCGAACCTTGCACGTTCGGCGGCATCGTCCCACCCCGGCCAACTGGGGAGGCTGCGAGGTTGATCGCGTGTTTGGTTTGGCACTAAAGCAGGGCGGCGGTGCGCAGGGCGTATCTCGAAACGCCGGCACAGGCGTCAGCACGGGGCCGTTCGAACCTCCGCGCGCGCCCGGCGCTATGCCTTGAAAGCAGGAGAGTGACGATGGCGCGCGACGACATCTTGGAACCGATCCGGGGCCGGGCTTACATGCTGTGGGAGCAGGCTGGCCGTCCCGAGGGCGGCGACCTGGAATTCTGGGAACGCGCCCGGCGGGAGATCGAAGCGGAACAGGCTGCAACAGAGTCTGCCGTGCCCGACCGGGCGGCCGGGGCCAAGGAGCAGCCCCTGTGACTGACGCTTCTGGGCTTGACGACTCTGGGACCGACGCTTCCGGGATCGACACCCCGCCCGACCGCTTGGCGTCGCATCCGAAAAGCCCCTTCTACAATGCTGCCCTGCTTGAGCGCGGCGTGGGCGTCCGGTTCAAGGGCGTGGAAAAGAACAACGTGGACGAGTACTGCGTGAGCGAGGGCTGGGTGCGCCTGGCCGTCGGTAAGGCCGTGGACCGGACGGGGGCGCCGATGACGATGAAGCTGATGGGGCCGGTCGAGGTGTATTTCCGGGATGCGGTGCCGGTCAAAACCTGACGCCAGATCCCGAAACGCAACCCCGGCAAGCGGCAGCGCACCCTGGCGTCAGCCATACCGGCGGCAAAATTCCTCCGCGCCCAGCGTGCGGAAGTCCGCCATCGCCGCGCCGATCCGCTCGTGCGGCCAGTCCCACCAGGCAATTCGCAGCAGGTCCGCCACTACGGCGTCGGGAAAGCGCATGCGCAGCATCCGGGCAGGATTTCCGGCGACCACGGCAAAATCCGGCACGTCCTTGGTGACGATCGCCCCGGCGCCGACGGCCGCCCCGGTGCCGACCGTGACGCCCGGCAGCACGACGGCGCCGTGGCCGATCCACACGTCGTGCCCCAGCGTCACCGGGCTGCTTCGGCGCCACGCGAAGAACCCGGGGTCGTCGGCGCCCAGGCCATAGGCGCTGCTGCGGTAGCCGACGTGGCTCAGCATCACCCGGTCGAGCGGGTGGTTGCCCGGGTTCAGCCGCACGTGCGCCGCGACCGAGCAGAACTTGCCGATGGCCGCATGAATGATGTCGCTGTCGTTCACGACGTAGGAGTAATCGCCGAAGCTGCTTTCGGCGACCTTGGTGCGGGCGCCGACCTCGCACCAGCGGCCAAAGGTCGTGGCGCGCACGGACGCGGTGCGGTGGATGCTGGGTTTCTCCCCCAGCCGCTTCTCCAGCGACGCCGGGTCGTCCGCCGTGGCCTTGGGCGGCATCAATTCAGGAACATCTTTCCCGGGTTCATGATGCCGCGCGGGTCGAGCGCCGTCTTGATCTGCCGCATCACCGCCAGCGTCTCGGCCCCGTGCTCCGCTTCGAGGAACTCGCGCTTGCCGATGCCGATCCCATGCTCCCCGCTGCAGGAGCCGCCGAGCGCCAACGCCCGCGCCACGATCTTCTTGTCCAGTTCCCAGGCTTGCGCCAGCCCGTCCTCCCCCGGCGGCGCCAGGATGACGGTGTGGAAGTTTCCGTCGCCGACATGGCCGACGATGGGCGCCAGCAGGCCGGATTGCGCGATGTCCGCCTTTGCGCCGACGATCAGCTCCGTCATGCGGGAGATCGGCACGATGGCGTCCGTCGCGAGGCCGCGGCAGCCCGGGCGCAGGGCGAGCGCCGCCCAGTAGCCGTCGTGCCGCGCCTTCCACAGCCGGTTGCGCTCGGCGGCGTCGGTCGCCCATTGGAAGCCGCTGGCGCCGAAGCCCGCGGTGATCTCCTCCGCCAGCGCCGCCTGCTCGGCGACGCCCGCCGGGGTGCCGTGGAATTCCAGCAGCAGGGTCGGGCGCGCGGTGTAGCCGTCCAGCTTCGAGTAGGCGATGCAGGCGCCCATCTGCACGTCGTCCAGCAGCTCGATCCGCGCGATGGGGATGCCGGCCTGCAGGATGACGATCACGCTGTCCACCGCGCCGGCCAGGTCGTCGAACTGGCAGATGGCGGCGCTCATCGCCTCGGGGATGCCGTGCAGGCGGAGCTGGATTTCGGTGATCACGCCGAGCGTGCCCTCCGACCCCAGCATCAGGTGGGTGAGGTCGTAGCCCGTCGCGGACTTGCGGACGCGCCCGCCGGTCTCGATCAAGCGGCCGTCGGGGAGCGCGACCTGCAGGCCCAGCACGTTCTCCCGGATGGTGCCGTAGCGGACGGCGGCGGTGCCGGACGCGCGGGTGGCGCACATACCGCCGATGCTGCACTCGCTGCCGGGATCGACGGGGAAGAACAAGCCTTGGTCCCGCAGGTGCGCGTTGAGCTGCTGCCGGGTCACGCCCGCCTCGACCCGGCAGTCCATGTCGGCCGGGTTCACCTGCAGCACGCGGGTCATGCGCGACAGGTCGAGGCTGATGCCGCCGCGCACCGGGGTGACGTGGCCCTCCAGGCTGGTGCCGGCGCCGAACGGCACCACGGGCACGCCGTGCTGATGGCACAGCGCCAAGACGCGCGCCGTTTCCTCGCCCCGCTCCATGAAAGCCACGGCGTCGGGCAGGCTGCGGGGCTGGCTGTCCTCGCCGTGGCTGTGCTGCTCGCACAGCGCGGCGTTGGTGGTGATGCGCTCGCCGAGGAACTCGCGGGCCTGGGCGATGACGGCGTCGACGGGACGTGACATGGCGGGTTTCCTTTTTGCCGAAGTCTAGCGCAACGCGGCTGGGCGCGTCACCCTGGGCCTGGCAGCAGAGGAGGCATGCGTGACCCTATCCGTGAACCAGGACCGGCTCTGGCAAGCGCACCTCGACATGGCCGCGGTCGGCGCGACGCCCGAGGGCGGCAGCAACCGCCCGGCCTTGTCCGCCGCAGACGCCGAGGCGCGCGCCCTGCTGCTGTCCTGGTGCGAGCCGCTGGGCCTCAAGATGGAGCTCGACGGCATCGGCAACCTGTTCCTGCGCCGCGCCGGCCGGGTGCAGCGCCCTGCTGTCGCCTTTGGCAGCCATCTGGACACCGTGCCGACCGGCGGGCGGTTCGACGGCGCGTTCGGCGTGCTGGCCGGGCTGGAGGCGCTGCGCACCCTCCGCGACGCCGGCGTGCAGGTCGCGGCGCCGCTGGAGCTTGTGGTCTGGACCAATGAGGAAGGCAGCCGCTTCCCGCCCGCCATGATGGGCAGCCGGGTGCACGCGGGCGACCTGCCGCTCGACCGCGCCCTGGCAACGACGGACGACGCCGGGGCAACGGTGGGGGAGGCGCTGGGCGAAACCCAAATCGGCTTCCTCACCCCCGGCCCGCGCGACTGGGCGGCCTGGATCGAGCCGCACATCGAGCAAGGCCCGGTGCTGGAGCAGTCCGGCGCCGCCATCGGCATCGTGACCGGCACCGTCGAGGCCCGCTACTTCCAACTGACGGTGACCGGGGAGGCCAGCCACGCCGGCGCCACCGCCATGGGCGGACGCCGCGACAGCCTCGCCGCCGCCGCCGAGATGATCCTGGCGACCGAGCAGATCGGCCTGTCCAGCGAACCCGGCGGGCGCAGCTCCGCGGCTTGGATCGGCAACGCGCCCAACGCCCGCGGGGCGGTGCCCAGCCGGACCCGGCTGCATTGCGACCTGCGGCACGAGGACCCGGCCCGCGTGGACGCGATGGAGGCCGCCGCCCGCATTGCCTGGACCGCCATCGCCGCCCGCCGCGGCGTGCAGTTGGAGGTCGATGCCTATGCGTCTTTCGGCCCCGTCCAGTTCGACCCGGCGCTTGGCGCGGTGCTGCGGGAGGCCGCGGCGGCGCGGCAGCTTCCGGTGCGCGACATGGTGGCCGCCGCCGGGCACGACAGCGTGATGGTTGCCCCGCTGTGCCCCAGCGCCATGCTGTTCGTGCCGAGCCGCGGCGGCGTCACCCATCACCCCAGCGAGTATACCGCGCCGGAGCACCTGGCCGGAGGCGCGCAGGTGCTGCTGGACGCCATTATGCGGCTGGCGAATTGATGCTGCGCGTTGGTAGCAGGTCAGTTTGAAGCGGTTGGTCCACCTTGAGATGCAAGCATAGGAAGAGAGCTCAAGCCGGTGGTCATCCTTCTCAACGGCTCATTCGGCATTGGAAAAACAACAGTCGCCCGGCTTCTCCAGCAACGGATGAAGGGGAGCGCGACTTGCGATCCGGAGGTGGCCGGCTACGTCCTATGTCGGCTTCCAGGCTGGATGCCTCTACGCGGTCGAGGCACCGATGATTACCAGGACATGCCGGTGTGGCGGACATGGACTGTGGCCAGCATCCGAGCGATCCGCCTCGTCCGCCGCACCGTTATCGTGCCGATGACTTTTACGAACCAAGCATACCTGTCCGAAATCCGTGCGGGGGTGCGGCGCTTCGACCCGCAGTTCCGCCACTTTTGCCTACTTGCCCCATTGACGGTCATCCAAGAACGGCTCTTCAAAAGAGGAGCCAGCCTTTCCACGAAGGAGGGCGCATGGCAGTTTCGCCGCGCTTCAGAGTGCTGTGCCGCTCATGCTCAGCCTGAATTTGGCGAACACGTCTCCGCTGCCAACCGTACCGCAAAGGCTATCGCGGCAGACATCGCCACCCGCATTGAATCAAACTGACCCACTGCTGCCGCGGCTGGCGAATTGACGCTGTTTGGACCGCGGCCTAGCTTGCCGGGACCATAAGCCGTGAGGAATGTCCGATGCCCAACAAGGTGAAGCAGGTCTGGCAGGATGGCCGCGCGGTCGTCAACGGCTGGCTCGCGATTCCCAACGGGTTCTCGGCGGAGGTCATGGAGCAGGCTGGCTGGGACAGCGTGACCGTGGATCTGCAGCACGGCGTGCAGGACTACCTTTCCATGGTCGCCTGCTTCCAGGCGATGCAGGTCCACCCCGTGCTGCCGATGGTGCGGGTGCCCTGGAACGAGCCGGGCATCATCGGCAAGGTGCTGGACGCTGGCGCCTACGGCGTGATCTGCCCCATGGTGAACACCCGGGCGGAGGCCGAAGCCTTTGTCTCCTATTGCCGTTATCCCCCCGCCGGCAAGCGCAGCAACGGGCCAATCCGCGCCGGCATCTACGGCGTGGGCACCACCTACCAGTCCACCGCCAACGACGAGATCCTGTGCATCCCGATGGTCGAGACCCAGGAAGCCGTGGACAACCTGGAAGCCATCCTCGACGTGCCCGGCATTGACGCCGTGTACATCGGGCCGAGCGACCTCGGCTTCTCCATGGGCCTGCCGCCGGTGCTGGACCGGGAGGAGCCGCAGATCATGGCGATCTACGAGCG
>CAXSEX010000065.1:0-2676 GCA_964236415.1 uncultured Acetobacteraceae bacterium
CGGTCATCTACACGCGGTTCACCGAGCGCCACCGCCTGTCGGACGCCGACGCCGACGCTGCCAAGGATTACGTCGAGCGGCAGGCTCCTATGCAGGCGGCTTGGGCGCGGGCGCTCCATCTTGCCGACCATGCGCTCGGGCGCGACACCGACCTGATCGCGTTCGCCGACACGCTCTCGCTTGCGCTCTGCGGCGCGCTGCCCTTGCCGCTCGAACTCGACGGCCCTGGCCGGGAGAACGGCCAGGCACGCTACCGCCTCGCGCGGCGGCCCGGCGAAACGTCCGGCTTTTCCCTGTTTCCCTGGCCGTTCCGCGGCGAGGCCGTGACAATCGACGCGGAGGCACGCCTGATGCCGGGCGGACGGTTCGCGAGCGAGGCCGAGATGCGCGCCTGGTCGGCCTCCGCCCCGTGGACCCCGCTTCGCCTCACCCTCGCGCGCGCCGCCTGACCCCCGGCATGAGCAGGCCATCGAACTTGGACGGCTTGGGACAGGTTCAGGGTCCGCGGCGCGATGCGCACGACGCTCTGCACTGCGGACCTGCCATTCCAAGCTCGCCGCGCAGGCGAATGCCTGCATGAACGCCATCTGGGCGCTGGCCCCGTCACCGCACGCGCCGGGGTCATGGGGCCGGCGACGCTCGACGTGATCTGACGAACAGAAGAGGACGACATGCCCGGATATCGCCTTGCCATCTTCGCACTCGGCAGCCTGGCAGCCGCCGGGTCCGCAACGGCTGCCGACCTGCCCGAAGCCGTGCGGCAGGCAGGGGCGTTGCGGCTGACGGTCAACTCGACCTATGCCCCTATGGAGTACCGCGACCCCGCCACCAACCAGCTCACCGGCCTCGACATCGAACTGGCCGAGGCGCTGGCGAAGCGGCTGGGCGTGAAGGTGGCCTGGAGCGAGACGCCGTTCGAGCAGCTTCTGCCGTCGCTGCAAACCGGGCGGGCCGACTTCGTCATCAGCGGCTTCTCCGACCGCGCGTCCCGGCGGGAGGTCGCCGACTTCGTTGACTACCTGACGACGGGCGCCCAGTTCTTCGTCCTGGCGGACAGCCCGGCAAAGGCCGAGGCGGACCTGTGCGGCAAGAAGGTGGGCACGACGCGCAGCACGTCATTCCCGGTCGAGATCGAGAGCTGGAGCAAGAAGGCGTGCGAAGCAGCGGGCAAGCCGGCCATCCAGTACGTGGCCGGCGAGAACAGCATCGACGTCCGCAACCAGTTGAAGCAGGGCCGCATAGACGCCGCGGTGCAGGGCAGCGAGACCCTGCCCTACGCGCAGTCGAACGAGCCTGGCAAGTACCGCGTCCTCGGAGTGCCCTTCACGCTCGGCTACCAGGGGATCGCCTTCCGCAAGGACGCGGCACCGCTGCGCGAGGCGGTGACCGAGGCGTTGCGCGGGCTGATCGCCGATGGCACCTACAAGGAAATCCTCACCAAGCACGGCCTGGCGGCGAATGCGGTGGCGGAGCCGCTGCTGAACGCCGCGCCCCAGTGAGCACCGGCACGTGAGCACCGGCAAGTGAGCGGCGGCGGCGGACTGGCGGGAGGTTTCCCCGACTTGTCGGGCCTGTCGGTCGCTCGCCGCCTGCATTGGGGACGGTGGCTGGCCGCCGCGCTGATCCTCCTGGCGCTCGCCGCCCTGGCGCGCGCCTTCGCGGACGGGCAGATCGAATGGGCCTATGTCGGCCGCTTCCTGACCGTGCCGGCCATCCTGGACGGCATCAAGAGCACGGTGGTCATGGCCGTGCTCGCGATGGCGCTGGGCATCGTGCTGGGCGTGGCTGTGGCGGTGATGCGCCTGTCCCCGAACCCGGTGCTGGCGTGGGCCGCCGCCGGCTACACCTGGCTGTTCCGCGGCACCCCGCTGATCCTGCAGCTGCTGCTGTGGTTCAACCTGGCGCTCGTGTTCCCCACCGTCGGCATCCCCGGCCTGTGGTCAGGCCGCGCGGTGGACGTGATGACGCCGTTCCTGTCGGCGCTGCTCGGCCTGGGCATCAACCAGGGCGCCTACACGTCGGAGGTGGTGCGGGCGGGGATGCTGTCGGTGGACAGCGGCCAGCACGAGGCGGCGCAGGCCATCGGCATGGGCCGGATGCAGGCGCTGCGGCGCATCATCCTGCCGCAGGCCATGCGCGTGGTGATCCCGCCGCTGGCCAACGAGTTCATCGGCATGGTCAAGGCCACCTCGCTCGCAAGCGTGATCCAGTATCCCGAGGTGCTGCACAACGCGGAGAACATCTACTACGCCAACTCGCGCGTGATCGAGCTGCTGATCGTGGCCGGGCTTTGGTACCTGCTCGTCGTCTCGGCCCTGACGCCGTTGCAGATGCTGCTGGAACGCCGCTTCGCCCGCGGCACGGCCCGGGCCGGACGGTGAGAGCCGGGCGATGAGCGCGGGGCGTCCCCTGGTCGCGATGCGCGGCGTCGAGAAGGCGTTCGGCAGCCACCGCGCGCTGAAGGGCGTGTCCCTGGACGTGCCGGCGGGCGAGGTGCTGTGCCTGATCGGCGCGTCCGGCTCCGGCAAGACGACGCTGCTGCGCTGCGTGAACCAACTGACCGCCGTGGACGGCGGCGGCATCTGGCTGGACGGCGAGCTGCTGGGCGTGCGCGAGCAGGGCGGGCGGCTGCACCGCCTGACGGAGGCGCAGGTGGCCCGCCCTGCTCGCGCACGC
>CAXSEX010000065.1:2686-7906 GCA_964236415.1 uncultured Acetobacteraceae bacterium
GGCTGAAGACCGGCATGGTGTTCCAGCGCTTCAACCTGTTCCCGCACATGACCGCGCTGCAGAACGTGACCGAGGGTCCGGTTCAGGTGCAGAAGCGCAAGCCCGCGCAGGCCCAGGCCGAGGCGATGGAGCTGCTGCGCCGGGTCGGAATGGCGGACCGGGCGGGCAGCTACCCGGCCCAGCTCTCCGGCGGCCAGCAGCAGCGCGTCGCCATCGCCCGCGCCCTGGCCCTGCGGCCGATGCTGATGCTGTTCGACGAGCCGACCAGCGCGCTGGACCCCGAGCTGGTGGGGGAGGTGCTGGCGGTGATGCGGGAGCTTGCGCGCAGCGGCATGACGATGGTGGTCGTCACGCACGAGCTTGGCTTCGCGCGGGAAGTCGCCGACACTGTCGCCTACATGGACGCCGGCGCCATCGTCGAGGCCGGCCCCCCGGCGCAGGTGCTGGGCGAGCCGCGCGAGGCGCGCACCAAGGCATTCCTTTCAGCGGTGATCGGGTGATCCGGCACCTCCGCCGCACCTGCCACCCTGGCCATGCCCAGACGCCCATGCCCGCCGCGCCCATGAAGGAGCTGCCCATGAGGAACCTTGCCGCTGCTGCCCTGCTGTGCGTGCCCGCGGCGATGGCCGCCGCGGCCGACCTGCCGCCTGCCATCGCCAGCAGCGGCTCCATGAGGGTTGCCGTCGTGCCCAACTACCCGCCGCTGGAGTTCCGCGACCCGGCCACCAACGCGCTGACCGGGTTCGATGTGGAGCTTGGCGAAGCGATAGCCCGCAAGCTGGGCATCAGGATCGCCTGGACGGAAACGAGCTTCGACCAGATGCTGCCCGCCGTCGCCACGGGGCGCGTGGACGCCATTCTGTCCGGCATGACCGACCTGGCCAGCCGGCACGAGGCGTCGTCCTTCGTGGACTACCTCCGCAGCGGCCCGGCGTTCTTCGTCCAGCAATCCCGCGCCGCGGAGTTCGCGGACATGGCGGCGCTGTGCGGAAAGAATGTCGGCGCCAGCCGCCGCACCGGCTTTCCCAAGGAGATCGCGGCCTGGAGCGAGGCGAACTGCCCGGGCAACCCCGTCAAGGTCGTGGGCACGGAAGGCTCGGCCGACGCGCGCACCCAACTCAAGCAGGGCCGCATAGACGCCGCCGTGCAGGGCAACGAGACCCTGCCCTACATCATGGAGCAGGAGCCGAGGGCCTATGCGGCGGTGGGCGGCCCCATCGCCACCCAGTTGACGGGAATCGCGGCGCCGGTGAAGGAAACGGGGTTGCAGGCGGCCATCGCAGGCGCGCTGGACGCGCTGATCGCGGATGGCACCTATGCGGCGTTGCTGGCCAAGTGGCACCTGTCCGGCAACGGCATCGAGAAGGCGACGGTCAATGCTGGACGGTAAGGCGCTTGCAAGCATCCCGGTGGTCCCGGCGAACACCGCGCCGCCCGCGCCGGAATACCCCTGGCCCGCGCCCTGCACGTCCGCCATGTTCCTGTCCTTCGACGTGGACGCCGAGAGCGCCTGGACCAGCAAGGACGCGCTGCACGCCCAGCGCCTGATCACCATGAGCTACGGCGGCTACGAGGCGCGCGTCGGCACCCCGAAGCTGCTGGAGCTGCTGGCCCAGCTTGACCTGAAGGCCACGTTCTTCGTCACGGGCTGGTCGGTGGACGCCCACCCGGCGATGGCCGAGGCCATCCTGCGCGCCGGGCACGAGATCGGCCACCACGGCTACCACCACCTCCTGCCCGACCCGGGCGACCCGTGGATCGAGGACGAGCTGGAACGCGGGTTCGAGGCGCTGAAGCGCGTGCTGGGCGTGGTGCCGACCGGCTACCGCGCACCCTACGGCGAGTTCACGGAAGGGCTGCGCGCCGCCCTGGTGCGGCACGGCATCACCTATTCCTCCTCGTTCCGGGACGACGTGCGGCCCTACCGCCACCGCCTGGCGGACGGCACGCCCGGCACGGTGGAGCTTCCGGTGACGGCCAGCTACGACGACTGGATGCACGGCCTGTCCGCCCGGTTCAGCCCGCGGCCCATCTTCCCGAAGGAGCACGTGCTCTCCATCTGGAAGGACGAGCTGGACGAGGTGCGCGACTGGGGCGCGATGGTGACGACCGTGCTGCACCCGCAGTGCAGCGGCCGGCCGATGCGCCTGCGTCTGCTGCGGGAGTTCCTGGCCTACGCCAAGGCTTGCCCCGACCTTTGGATCACCACGGGCGAGCGGATCGCGGCGAACTTCCTGCAGCACGAGGCCGCGTCCCCGTGACGGCTTCGCTGACGCGAACGCCCGGCCCGTCCGCGAGGGCCGTCTGATGCCGCTCCCGCGACGGACCCTGCTGCGCGCCGGCGCCGGCGCCCTGGCGTTGCCGGCGGCGGCCCGCGCCGCGGCGCAGACCACGCTGCGGTTCATCCCGGTGATCGACCTGGCCTTCATCGATCCGATCTTTGCGGGCGCCCAGGTGTCGCGCAACCACGGCCTCATGGTCTTCGACACGCTTTACGGCATCGACTCGGCGCTGGACGTTTCGCCGCAGATGGTGGACGGCCACGTGGTCGGCAACGACGGCAGACAGTGGGACCTCACCCTGCGCGACGGCCTGCTGTGGCACGATGGCGAGCGGGTGCTGGCGCGGGACTGCGTGGCCAGCATCAACCGCTGGGCGGCGCGGGACGCCTTTGGCGCCGCGTTGAAGCGTGCCACCGACGAGCTGTCCGCGCCGGACGACCGCACGATCCGGTTCCGGCTGAAGCGGCCCTTCCCGCTGCTGCCGATGGCGCTGGGCAAGGCCGCGGTGCTGGCCGCTTTCATGATGCCCGAGCGCCTGGCCAGCCAGGACCCGTTCAAGCCGCTTTCCGAGGCGGTTGGCAGCGGCCCGTTCCGCTTCGTGGCGGACGAGCGCGTGCCGGGCGCCCGCAACGTTTACGCACGCTTCGAACGCTACCAGCCTCGAAGCGGCGGCACACCGGACTGGACCGCCGGGCCGAAGGTCGTCCACTACGACCGGGTGGTCTGGACCACCATGCCGGATGCCGGCACCGCCGTCAGCGCGTTGCAGGCCGGCGAGCAGGACTGGCAGGAAACGTTCCCGCACGACCTGCTTCCGGTGCTGAAGCGGACGCCGGGCGTCGCCGTCCGCGTGCTCGACCCGCGCGGCTACGCCTGCATGCTGCGGCTGAACCACCTGCAGCCGCCGTTCAGCAATCCGGCCCTTCGCCGCGCCGTGCTCGGCGCCGTGGACCAGGCTGCCCTGATGACCGCCGTGGCCGGCGGCGACCCGGCCTATCGCCTGACCCCGCTGGGCGTGTTCACGCCGGACACGCCCATGGCCAGCCCGCCGCCGCCGAACCTGTTCGGGGGGCCGCGGGACATGGCGAAGGTGCGGGATGCAGTGAAGGCCGCCGGCTACGGCGGCGAAAAGGCGGTCGTGCTGGTTCCCACCAACTCCACCGTGCAGAAGCCGCTGGGCGACGTGGTGGCGGACATGCTGCAGCAGGCCGGCATGGACGTGGAGTATGCCGGCATGGAGTTCGGCTCCGTCCTGCAGCGCCAGCAGAAACGGGACCCGCCGGGCCAGGGCGGCTGGAGCGCCGGGGCCGGCAACTGGCAAGGCATCGACTGCGTGAACCCGGCCGGCCACCCGCTGTTGCCCGGTGACGCCAGCGTGGCCGGCTGGTTCCGGAGCGAGCGGATGGAGGCGCTGCGGAACGACTGGCTGGAGGCGCCCGATCTGGCGGCGCAGCAACGCCTGTGCCGCGAGATGCAGGCCCAGGCCTGGGACGAGGTGCCCTTCCTGCCGCTGGGCGGATACAAGCAGCCCACGGCCTACCGCACCTCCGTCACCGGCGTGCTGAACGGAACGGCGGTGTTCTGGAACGTGCGGCCCGCATGACCGCCACAGCGATCTTCGGCAGCTACGTGCTGTCCCGGCAGGATGGTGCCCAGCAGGTGTTGCGCGACCATTGGGTCCTGCTGGAAGGCAAGCGCATCGCGGCGGTGCAGCCGACGTGCCCGGCCGCAGGCCAGGTGTTCGACCGGCCGGGCCGCTTCGTGCTGCCGGGCCTGCTGAACCTGCACAACCATTGCTTCAGCGAGGCGGTCGCGCGCACCCATACCGAGGACGGCAACGGCCGCAAGGACAACCAGAGCATCGTCTACACGGTGCTGCTGCCGCTGACCCGGCGCGGCATCGGCATCCTATCCCCGTCCGAGCGCCTGGACATCGCGCGGCTCGGCATCCTGCAACTGCTCAAGGGCGGCGCGGCGACGGTCATGGAGCCGTTCCGCAACGGCATTCCGGAGATGTTCGACGCGGCGGCCGAGATGGGCATCCGCTTCTACGGGGCGCCCTACCTGTTCTCGACCGCGGACGCGCAGGCCGGGCCGGACGGCACGGTGCGCTACGCCGGCGATGACGGGCAGGCGGACCTCGACACCTGGGACGCGCTCCATGCCCGCTGGAACGGCGCGGCGGAGGGCCGCATCGGCCTGGCTATGAGCCCGCATGCCACGGACACCTGCGGGCCGGACCTGCTGCGCGCCTGCGCCGCCCGTGCCCGGGCGCTGGACGTGCCGGTCACGACCCACCTGGCGCAGAGCGCGCAGGAGGTGGCGACCATCAAGGCCCGGCATGGCGGGCGCACCCCGGCGGAGTACCTGGACTGGCTGGGCCTGCTGGCGCCGGACCTGCTGGCCGCCCATTGCATCGCCAGCTCGGACGACGACCTGCGCCTGATGGCGGCGCGCGGGGCCACGGTGCTGAACTGCCCGCGCGTGTTCGCCCGCACCGGCACCGCCGCGTCCTATGGGCGCTTCGCCTCGCATGGGGTGCGCACGGTCGTGAGCACGGACGGCTACAACATGGACTTGCTGGGGGAGCTGAACGCGGCCTCGATGATCTCCAAGATCACGGCGGGGAACCCCGCGGCAGCAACGGCCCCGGAGTTGATCGAGGCGGTGACCGCGACCGCGGCCTCGGTGATCAACCGGCCGGACCTTGGGCGGATCGAGCCGGGAGCGACGGCGGACCTGACGGTGGTGGACCTGACGCACCCGCAGCTCCACCCACTGGCGGACCCGCGCCGCGGCCTGGTCGCGCTGGCGAACCGGGCGGACATCGCCCAGGTCTTCGTGGACGGCCGGCTGCTGGTGGATGGCGGGCGCCTCGTCCAGGGCGACGAGGCCGCGATCAGCCCCGCCGACCAGGCGAAGGTGCGCGCGAGCGGCC
>CAXSEX010000065.1:7916-13395 GCA_964236415.1 uncultured Acetobacteraceae bacterium
CGATTGAGCGGATCTGGGACTTGCCGGAAGCGCGGGACGCGCTGCCCCGCTGATGCCGCCTTGATTGCTGCGGCTCATGGCCCTCAACCGTGCAAAACCCGGAGGCCCAAGAGCCGCTGGAAGGCAAGCTCGGTCGCGCTGCTCTGGGCAACGTGTTTCCCACACGCCCCTTCGCATGGTTCAGGAGGTGGGGGCGCCGAAACCTGGCGAACCCTGCGGTTCGACACGCGCAGCGTTTGCGGCTGGTATCATACGGACGGCTTGGTTGAATGACCGTCATCCGTTGATGGGTTGCACCCATCCTACGGCATGGGTCGCGTCGTCGCGTGGGATGGGTGACCATCAGCAACCGCACATGGGTCGATCAATGGTGCCGCCCGTGTCAGATGCGGCAGCCCTGGCCCTGGCATGTTTGCAAACGCTTCTGAAACTTCATCGAACCGCCCCAGGCTGGCTATGGCGCGCAAGGCTTGCGACGGCCAGATTCGGGGCATAAGGGGGCCAAGGCAGGCGCACCACATCAGAAGGAACCCAGCCCATGCGCTTCATCGCTTTAAGCCTGTGCCTCGCGTTTCCCGCCCTCGCCGCGCCCCCCGGCGAGTCGGCGGCCTGCACGGCCCGTCATGCCGAGGTCGCCAAGCAGGCCGCCACGTTCAACGGCGACGCCCGCACCAAGCGCCTGATCGACGCGGACCTCAAGCGGGCCTTGCGGGAACAGGCCGAGGGCGACAGCGGCGAGTGCATCGAAGCGCTCGACCACGCGACGAAGCTGCTTGCCGGCGACATGTGACACCGGCACCCGACAGGCGCTTCCTGCGCCGGGGACGGCGCGCCGGGTTGGCCGAAGCCGGGTTCACGCTGCTTGAGGTGCTCGTGGCCCTGGCCATCGCCATTCCCGCGCTCGTCCTGCTCTACCGCCAGGACGTGGTCGCGATGGGGGTCACGCGAACGGCCGCGACGTATCGGGAAGCCATCTCGCGCGCCCAGTCGCGGCTCGACGCGCTGACCGGCACGGGCCTGGCCGCGGGGGAGCAGGCGGGCGACGACGGCGGCGGCTTCCGGTGGCGGACCCGGATCGCGCCGGTCGCCTCGGCGTCGCCGGCGCCCCGCCCCTCGTCCGATCCTGCGCCTTCCGGCGGCGGCGGCACGCTCTATGCCGTCGCGGTCGAGATTTCCTGGCCCGGCCCCCAGGGCATGCGGCGCTTCCTGCTCCAAACGCGGCGCATGGGTTCCACGCCGGCTGGCCGTCCTTGAGGGTCGGGGAGCGCCGGGCGGCCCTCGACGCGGGCTTCACCTTGCTGGAAATCCTGGTGGCGCTGGCCGTGTTCGGCGTCGTGCTGGCCTTGCTGACCCAGGGCGTGCAGTTCGGCCTCCGCGCGATGCGGCTGCAGGCCGAGGCCCACGACCGGAGCGGCGACCTGGCCGCCGTTGACCGCACGCTGCGGCGCATGGTCGCCCTGGCGGACCCGGGCACATACCCGGAACCCGCCACGCTGCACGGCACCGCGCAGCGCATGCAGTTCACCACCGAGCTGCCGCTCCGTGGCGACGGGCTGGCGCAGCGGGCCGATGTCACCTTGTCGGCGGAGGCCGGGCGCCTGCTGCTGCGCTGGACGCCGCACCGCCATGCCGAGCATTACGGCGCGGAGCCGGAAGCGCAGGAAACGGTCATGCTCGACGGCGTCGAGCGGCTGGAGCTGGCATATTGGTCCTCCGGCGCCTGGATCCCCGCCTGGAACGCCGACACGCTGCCGGCGCTGGTCCGCATCCGCCTCGTGTTCCCCGCGGCCACCGGACGCCGCTGGCCGCCGCTGCTCATCGAGCCGGTGCGGGAAGCGAGCGAGGAATGAGGCCGCCGCAGACGCGGCGCGGCCCGGCCGACGCCGGCTTCGCGCTGCTGGTCGTGTTGTGGACGCTGGTTCTGGTCGCGATGCTGTTTGCGGTTCTTGCGGGGGCGTCGCGGTCGGACGCGCAGCTGACGGCGAACCTGCGCAGCGCCGCCGAGCTGGAGGCGGTCGCGGACGGCGCCATCCACACGGCGCTGTTTGACCTTTTGCAGCGTGGCGGAGTGGCCCGGGACGCCCTGCCTGTGGCCGGCCTGCTGTCCAGCGCGGAAACCGGCACGGAGGTCGGCGTGGAGGTCGTGGACCAGTCCGGGCTGCTGAACCCGAACACCGCGTCGCCGGACCTGCTTGCGGCGCTTCTGCTTCGGCTCGGCGCCGATGCGGGGCAGGCGAAGCCGAGCGCCGCGGCGGTCGCGGACTGGCGGGCGCCGGGCCGCCGCTCGGTGCGCCGCGGCAGGGAGGCCGCGCAGTACCAGGCGGCGGGGCTGCGCTACGGCCCGCCCGGCGCGCCGTTCGAGACCTTGGGCGAGCTGGGCGACGTGTTCGGCATGACGCCGGCCCTGCTGGCCGCGCTCGCGCCGCATCTGACGCTTTACTCGGATGGCGACCCAGACCCGGCGGTGGCCGACCCGGCCGTGCGGGCCGCGTTGCGCGACACGGGCCATGGCGAGCGTGCGGACCGGGCGGCCCCCCAAACCGTCCGCATCACCGCGGCGGCGCGGCGCGGCGGCGCCCGCGCGGTCCGCAGCGCCGTGATCCGAATCGGCGCTTCGTCGAACGGGCGCGGCTGGCGCGTCCTGGCTTGGGAGAGCGTGCCTGCGGCATAAGAGCGGGGCGAGGCCGCGATGATCGCAGACAGTTGGTCCCAAATAAGCGGCAACTGCGCCATGCGGCATTTGCCAAAAATGCGTCAGGGCCAGCG
This sequence comes from uncultured Acetobacteraceae bacterium, assembly GCA_964236415.1. Lineage (GTDB taxonomy): Bacteria > Pseudomonadota > Alphaproteobacteria > Acetobacterales > Acetobacteraceae > CAHJXG01. Next base: position 10,683 of record CAXSEX010000065.1, read on the forward strand.
CCAGCACCCGGAATGTCTTCAAACTGTCTTTATTTCAATCGGGATTGATTTGGCTCGGCTTGTTAGGAAGGGTTGGTTTGGCGGTCCGGGACTGACCCATTGCCTGTCAGGCCCGCTTACCGGAATGGAGAATAGATCATGGCAGCGCTTCAATACCGACAACTGCTGAGGGCGGGCCTGCTGGCCACGACCTGGCTGGCAGCGCTTCCGCCGGCGCACGCCGCGGACAACACGCTGATCGACGGCAACAACGGCACGCTGCCATTGCCAACCGGGCAGTACGTGACACCGACCGCGCCGCTGACCAACGCGGTGCAGCAGGACCTGAACCCCGGGCTGCCTGCCTACCCGAACTTCATCGCCGGCGAGGCGGTGCGCTCGCAGCTCAGCCCGGACGGCGCGACGCTCGCGATCATCTGCGCCGGGCAGAACACGCTGAACGACAAGACCGGCGCGGTCGATGTGCTGAACTCGACGCAGTACATATTCCTTTACGACGTTTCGGGCACCAACAAGACCTCGCCCAAGCTGATCCAGGCGATCAAGCAGGCGAACGCCCACATCGGCCTGGTCTGGTCGCCGGACGGCGGCACGCTCTACGCCACGGGCGGCAACGACGACGCGGTCTATGCCTACACCCAGTCCGGCGGCACCCAGCCTGGCGGCACCTGGTCGCAAGCGGCGAAGATCGCGTTGGGCCACAAGGTCGCGCCAGCCCCTGCCGGCACGGCCAGCAACCCGGCCGCCTCTGCCGGCGGCGTCGGCCTCGCCGTGCAGCCGAACGCCAGCGGCCTCGGCATTTCCGACGACGGCCAGACCCTGGTGGTCGCCAACAACTACAACGACTCCATCAGCGTGATCGACACCGCCACCAAGGCGGTCCGCTACGAGCACGACCTGCGCCCTTACTTCGCCAACAACGAGGGCACGGACGGCGTGGCCGGCGGCGAGTACCCGCTCTCGGTGGCGGTGAAGAGCAATGCCGTTGCCTACGTCTCCTCCTACCGGGACCGCGAGGTGGTGGTGGTCGATATCTCGGCGCCGGCGGCCGGCCGCCTGGTCACGCGCATCAAGCTCGACGGCAACGCGAGCGGGATGACCCTCAACAAGGCGCAATCGGCCTTGTACGTGGCGCAGGACAACGCCGACCAGGTCGCGGTGATCGACACGGGGAGCAACCAGGTCATTGCCCGGATCGACGCCCGCGCGCCGGCCGGCGTCCTGGCCGGCCCGCACTACACGGGTGCCGCCACCTTCGCCGTGACGCTCTCGCCCGACGAGAAGACGCTCTACGCCGTCAACAACGGCTCGAACTCCATCGCCGTGATCCCGCTGGCGGGCGCGAACGCCAACACGGTCACCGGCCTGATCCCGACCGCCTACGCGCCCAAGGACATCACCTTCAGCGCCGACGGGACGTGGATGTACATCATCAACGGCAAGAGCGACACCGGCCCCAACCCCGGCAACCTGATGGGCAACACCGCGCTCATCACCAACATCACCTACCCCGGCGGCAACAAGGCCGCCGCCGCCGCCGCCAAGGCGTCCAACCAGTACCAGTTCCAGCTGGAGCACGCGACCTTGGTTAGCGCCCAGGTCCCGGGCAGCGCCGACCTGCCGGCCATGACGGCCGCGGTGGCCCGCAACAACCTTTACAGCGTCCCGCCCGACACGACGGATGCGGCGGTGATGGGTTTCCTGCACAAGAAGATCCAGCACGTGATCTACGTCGTGCAGGAGAACCGCACCTACGACCAGATCCTGGGCGACCTCACCAACGGCGCGAACGCCGACCCGTCGCTGAACCAGTTCGGCCGGCGCATCACGCCGAACTTCCACCGCATCGCCAACAACTTCGTGACGCTCGACAACTTCATGGACCCCGGCGACGGCAGCATGGACGGCTGGTCCTGGACCATGCGCGGCCGGGTCACGAGCACGGAGGAGGTGACGCAGCAGATCAACTACGCCGGCGTCAACCGCGGCCTGTCCTATGAGTCCGAGGGCGCGAACCGCAACGTGCCGGTCGGCCTGCCGGCCACCACCGACCGCGACGCCGCCACCAAGGGCCTGTTCACCGCCGGCTCGGCCGGCCTGCCCGGCGGCGCCTCCAACCTTTTGCCGGGCAAGGCCGACGTGGCGGGCACCGATGCCCCGTTCGGCATCCAGAACGGCTACATTTTCGACGCCGCGCTGCAGGCGGGCCTGACCGTGCGGAACTACGGCTTCCTGGTGAACAACATCGGTCCCACCACCTACGCCACCAGCGCTTCCGCGGACGGCACCCCCGTCAGCGGTCCCGCCAGCGGCCCCCCTATCGAGAACGCGGGCGAGGCCGGCATCGTGCAGGCCGCAGCCCTCAACCCGACGTTGGCGCCGTTCACCGACGTGTACTTCCGCGGGTTCGACCAAACCGTCCCGGACCAGTGGACCTTCAACGAGTGGAACCGCGAGTTCATGGGCTACATCGCGAACAACAACCTGCCGAGCCTGGAGACGGTCCGCCTGAGCCACGATCACACCGGCAGCTTCGCGACCGCGCTCGGCGGGGTGAACACGCCCGACACCCAGGAAGCGGACAACGACCTCGCCGTGGGCCGCCTGGTGGAGGCGGTGGCGCACAGCCCGTATGCCGACAACACCGTGATCATCGTGACCGAGGACGACTGCCAGGACGGCCCCGACCACGTCGATTCGCACCGCTCCACCA
>CAXSEX010000065.1:13405-13896 GCA_964236415.1 uncultured Acetobacteraceae bacterium
AGGACATCCTGGGCACGCCGCACATCAACCTGAACACCGCCTACCAGCGGCCGATGACCGACGTGTTCGATGTCGCCTCGCGGGGCAACTGGACCTACAACGCCATCGCCTCGACGATCCTGAAGACCACGTCGCTCGCCCTGGCCGACACTGGGGTGAAGTATGCGCAAGGCCCGGACATCCTGCCGCGGCACGACGCGGCCTATTGGGCCAAGGTGACGCGCGGCTTCGACTTCTCGGCGGAGGACCGCGTGCCGGTGGACCTGATGAACGAGGTGATGTGGGAAGGGCTGATGGACGGCAAGCCCTACCCGACGCAGCGTTCGGGCTTGAAGATGGGCACGGTCGCCGCGAGCGCGAAGGAGGAGTAGGCTTAAGCCCGCAAGCCTCCGGGCCATGGCTGTGCGAGGGGCGGGCGAACAGCCCGTCCCTTGTTTTTTGTGCGCCTCCGCGAAGCCCGGCGCGGCCTACCGCCTGGCCCGCGTCGTCAG
>CAXSEX010000066.1:0-1454 GCA_964236415.1 uncultured Acetobacteraceae bacterium
AGGCGCGCTGGCGGCTGATGCACCAGTCCGGCCGGCCGGCGACCATGCTGGCGAGCCGGGTGCGCCCGGCCTCCGGCACGAAGGCGACGCGGGCGATCTCCTCCAGCGCCTTGGCGCGGATCGCCTCGGGGCCGTCCATGCGGATGAACCATTGCGGCGTGGCGCGGTAGATCACCGGCGCCTTGCTGCGCCAGGAATGCGGGTAGGAATGCAGCAGCGTGCCGCGGGCCAGCAGGCCGCCCGCCGCCTCGATGGCGGCACCCACCGGCGCCGCCGCCTTGAACACGTGCAGCCCGGCGAACAGCGGCACCCAATCCGCGTAGGTCCCATCCGGCCCCACCGCTTCCGGCACCTCCACGCCGTGGGCGCGGCTCAAAAGGAAGTCTTCTTCCCCGTGCGCCGGCGCGATGTGGACGAGGCCGGTGCCCTGGTCGGTCGTGACGTAGTCCGCCGCCAGCAGCGGCGCGTCGTGGCCATAGCCCTGGCCGCGCAGCGGGTGCGCGCAGGCCAGCCCGGCCAACTCCGCCCCTTTATAGACATGCGCCACGTGATGCGTCGCGATCCCCGCCGCGGCGCAGACCTGCGGCAGCAAGGCCAGCGCGACCAGCAGCCGCTCGCCGGGGCGGGCCAGCGAACCCTCGGCCACGCTGTCCACGCGCATCAGCGCGTAGTCGATCTCGGGACCATAGGCCAAGGCGCGGTTGCCCGGCAGGGTCCAGACGGTGGTGGTCCAGATCACCACGGCGGCGCCGGCCAGCGGTCCCGTGCCCAGGATGGGGAAGCGCACGAACACCGTGTCGCTGGTGCGGTCGTGGTACTCGATCTCCGCCTCGGCCAGCGCGGTCTTCTCCACAGGGCTCCACATCACCGGGCGCAGGCCGCGGTATAGCGCGCCGTTCAGCAGGAACTTGCAGATCTCCCCGGCAATCGCCGCCTCCGACCCGAAATCCATTGTGGCGTACCGCCCGGCCCAGTCGCCGACGACGCCCAGCCGCTGGAACTCCTCCGTCTGCACCGCCAACCAATGCGCGGAGTAGCGCCGGCATTCGTCGCGGAAGTCCAGCACCGGCACCGCGTCCTTGTCGCGCCCGGTCTTCCGGTACTCCTCCTCGACCTTCCACTCGATGGGCAGGCCGTGGGTGTCCCAGCCGGGGATGTAGCCCACGTCCTCCCCCGCCATGCGGTGCGCGCGCATCACCACGTCCTTCAGGATGCGGTTCAGCGCGTGGCCGATGTGCAGGTGGCCGTTGGAGTAGATGGGGCCGTCGTGCAGCACGAAGGGCGGGCGGCCCGCCATCGCCTCCTTGGTGCGGTCCCACAGGCCGATGCGGTTCCAGCGCGCGAGCAGGTCCGGCTCCCGCTTCGGCAGGTCGCCGCGCATGGGGAACGGGTTGGCGGGCAGGAACACGGTGTGGCGGTAGTCGGGCGTCTCGGTCATGGGCATGGGTCCAGGG
>CAXSEX010000066.1:1464-12134 GCA_964236415.1 uncultured Acetobacteraceae bacterium
CGCGCAAGGCAGTCCCGGCGATCAGGCCGGCCCGGTAATTCGCGTCTGCGGCACTTGGACCATGGGCGGACTATGCGGAGGGTGGGCCGGCCGGGTCAAGCGTCGCCAGCATAGCGCGAGCTTGGTCCGCGTCTGCAACAATTTGGGTGCGCAGGTCGGCGAACGAATCGAACTTGCGCTCGGCGCGCAGGTAGCTGTGCAGCGCCACCGCGACCTCCTGGCCGTACAGGTCGCCGTCCCAGTCGAACAGGTGCGCCTCCACCCGGCTTTCCGTGCCCTCGTTCACCGTGGGGCGACGGCCGATGTTGGCGACGCCCGGCACGGCCGTGCCGTCCGGCAGGCAGACCCGGACGGCATAGACGCCGCGCGCCGGCTCCAGGTGGCGGCCCAGCGGCACGTTGGCCGTGGGGAAGCCGATGGTGCGCCCGCGCTTGTCGCCGTGCGTCACCGGGCCGCGCACCGCCCAGGGCCGGCCCAGCTCCGCCGCGGCGCGCTCGGGGTAGCCGTCCTGCAGCAGCCGGCGGATGCGCGTCGAGCTGATCGGCCCCTGCGCGTCGGCCAGCGGCGGCACCACGGTGAGGCCGATGCCCAGCGCCTCCGCCCGCATGGTCAGGTAATTGATGTCGCCGCCCCGGCGGTGCCCGAACGCGAAGTCCGGCCCGCAGGCCAGGTGCGCCGCGCCCAAGCCTCGGTGCAGCACCTCCTCCACGAACGCCTCGGCGCTCAGCCAGGAGAACGCGCGGTCGAACGGCATCTCATAGACGATCTGTACCCCCAGCGCCGCCAGCGCCGCCGCGCGCTCGGCCGGGAGCGTGAGGCGGAAGGCAGGGTCGTCGGGACGGAACAGCTCGCGCGGGTGCGGCTCGAAGGTCAGCACGGCGAGGGGCTTGCCGGGCCGCGCGGCGTGGATGGCGCGCAGCACGTGGGCGTGGCCCAGGTGCACGCCGTCGAAGTTGCCCAGCGCGACCGCGGCGCCGCGCAGCGCCTCCGGCAGGCCGCGCCAGTCGCGGACGATCTGCAGGGACTGCTGCATCAGGCGCGGCTGCCCTGGGCGCCTGGCCGGGGCGCCTGGCCGGTGTGAGGGTGTTTGAACGCGCTTCCGTCCATGCCGGGTCTCCTTCCGCGAAATGGACAAGGCATGGGCACGGTGCGAAGGTCAAGGCGCCTCCTTGCTGGAACGACCGATGCCCCCTGCCCGCCTGGAAACCCCGTGCTTGGAGATACCCGGTGCTTGGAGACACAATGAGATGGATCGCCACCACGACGCGGCCCGCCTGCTGCTGAGCGCGCGGCGCGACCCCACGCAGAAGCTGCACAGCCTGCCGGACGCGATGCGCCCCAGGACGGAGGAGCAGGCCTACCTGGTCCAGCGCGCCGTGGTCGCGGAGCTGGGCGGGATCGGCGGGTGGAAGGTCGGCTCGCCCAACCCCACAGGCCCCTTCACCTGCGCGCCACTGCCGGCCGCAGGGTTGCAGGCCAGCCCAGGCTTCGTCTCCACCGAGCACTGCACCGACGCGGGCGTGGAGGCGGAGGTCGCGGTGAAGCTGGCCCGCGACCTGCCGCCGCGCGACGCCGCCTATGGCGAGGAGGAGGTCCTGGCCGCCATCGCCTCCGCCCACCCGGCCATCGAGGTGCTGCAAAGCCGCTTTGTCGATCGGGACCGTGTGGACCCGCTCTCGGCGCTGGCCGACAGCCTGGCGCATTTCGGCCTGGTCACCGGCCCCGCCGTGGCCGGGTGGCGGTCCGTCGATTGGGCGGCCGAGCAGGTCGCCTTGGTGGTGAACGGCCAGGAGATGAAGCGGCGCACCGGCAACCCCGGCGGCGGCATGCCGCGGCTGCTGGCCTGGCTCGCGAACCACGGCGCGCGCTGGGCGGGCGGGCTGCGGGCCGGGCAATACGTGACGACGGGATCGTGGACGGGCAAGGACTTCGTGCCGCCCGGCGCCGCCGTGCGGATCGCCTTTGACCACGCGGGCAGTGCCGCGCTGCGGTTCTCCGCATGACGCGCGCCCTGGTCGTCGGCGCCGGGCCGGGCCTGTCGGCGAGCTTCGCCCGCGGCTTGGCGCGGCAGGGCTACACGGTGGCGCTCGCGGCGCGGCGCACGGAGAAGCTCGCGGCGCTGGCCGCCGAGACTGGGGCCAGCCTGCATGCCTGCGACGCCGCCGACCCCGGGAGCGTCGCCGCCCTGTTCGCCGCCGTGGGGACGCCCGAGGTGGTGCTGTACAACCCGAGCCACCGCATCCGCGGCCCGCTCGTGGACCTCGACCCGGCGGACGTGGCGAAAAGCCTCGCCGTCACCGCGTTCGGCGCGTTCCTGGTGGCGCAGGGCGCGGCGCGGGGCATGGTGGCGGCCGGGCGCGGCACGATCCTGCTGACCGGCGCCTCGGCCGGGGTGAAGGGCTTCGCGCAGTCCGCGCCGTTCGCCATGGGCAAGTTCGCGCTGCGCGGCCTGGCGCAGAGCATGGCGCGGGAGCTGCACCCCCAGGGCGTGCATGTCATCCATGTCGTGGTCGATGGCGGCATCCGCTCCGCCGCCCGCGCGGCGCCGCCGGACCGGCCCGACAGCCTGCTGGACCCGGACGCCATCGCGCAAACCATGCTGGACGTGATGGCGCAGCCGCGCTCCTGCTGGACAGACGAGATCGCGGTGCGGCCTTGGACGGAGCGGTTCTGAACGGCCCGGCCGGCGCCATAGCGGAAAGGGCAGGCTCCGACGACGGGGCTGCCTTACACGAACGGCTTGGTTGACTGACCGTCATCCGCCGATGGGTTGCACCCGTCCTACGGCATGGGTTGCGCAGGATGGGTGCAACCCATCAGCAATCGCAGACGGGTCAATCAATGGTGCCGCCCGTATTACTGCCCTTCCAACCCGGACCAGCGCGCCGCGGGGCCGCCCACGATCCCGTTCATCGAGCCAAGGACGGACCGGGCTGCCGACCACGCCGCGTCCCGCACCCGTTCCCCGACCGAGGCGGCGCGCGGCGCCGGCGGCAGGCCGCACATTGCGCCCTGCACCAACGATGCGAACCGGCTGGGCTGGTCAGCGGACGCGACCTGCGCCGGGTCATACACCTGCAGCACCGCCATCATGCCTGCATCCTCGTGGCTCAGGATATGGCAGTGATAGACGAAGTTGCCGACCTGTTCCGGCGCGAAGAACGGGACGGTGACGAAGACCCGACCGCCATAGGGCGGCAACGGGAAGGTGTCGTGGTAAACGTCCACGTTGGTGACTGCCCCGGCGCTCTGCGCTTCCGGCTCGTACTGCGCGATCAGCCCGGACGGGTCCTGGAAGGCTTGGAGGCCCGGCGGCGCGCCGGAGTCGGTCTGCGCCGTGAGGCGGAACTTATCCTCGTGGACGTGGAAGTTGTGCAGCTCGCCCGTGTAGTTGACGATCTCCCACACCTCCTGCGTGCCCAGGCGCGCGCAGATGTGGGGGATGGTGTCCGGCTGCAGCATGGCCTGCATGGGAAACGGCTGCGGCGGGATGGTGTGCTGCGCATCGACCGGAACGCCGTTCACATCCACGACCTCGCTGCCAATCAGGTAAGTGCCGCCGGCCGGGTTGTCGGCGAAGGTGATGCGGCGCCGGGTCACCCGGCCGGGCGGCAACGTGATGCAGTTCGGGGGCGCCGCCGCGCTGACCTGGTTCGCGGGCGCCACCGAGGACGGGGCCGCCATCGGCAGGGTCATCGTCATGTTCGCGGTCAGGGATGACCCAGCCGTCGCCGGCTGCGGGCCGGGCGGCATGCTGATCTGGGCCAAGTCGATGCGCGGCCAGTGGCTGCCCTGCGCGCCCGTGGTGATCCCCGTGGTGCGCAGCGTCATCTGCCGGCCCCCCGCGCCGCCCGCGTTGATCACCAGCACCTCCGCACGGGTCGCGGGCAGCATCAGGATGTGCGAAAGCTGCACGCCCACCTTCAGCCCGGTGCCGTTCGCGGCGGTCGTGCCCGCGGCGAGGCCGTCAAGCGCGAGCACGTCCATCGTCTCCGACTGCCCCGTCGCGTTGTCCACCAGATCGAGCACGTAGGACTCGCTGGCGCTGAGGTTGGCGATGCGCCAGATCTGGTTCCGCCCCGGCTGCAAGGTGACAGTGGGGTTGCTCTGGCCGTTGACGGTGTGCAGCCACACCGTGTCCCGGCTCGGGTCGGCCACGCCGCCCACGGAAACGCCGTGGTGGCCGCAGTAGCCCGGCCCCGCGAACTGGTTGGGCACGGTTATGGGTGGGTTGGCGTAGCTCAGGCAGGCGTCGGGGTTGTAGTCGGCCCCGTGCAGCCACTGCGCCTGCTGTCCCGGCCCCGCCTGGTCCGGCACGGCGCCGCGCGGCACGGCAAGCTGGATGTCGCGCAGCCCCATGTACAGCACGTCGGCGTTACCCAGCGCGGCGGCGCTGGCGGCGTCGATGTCCGGGGTGGCGAGCAAGTCGGCGCGCAGGTCGCCGACGTATATCAAGCCGGTCTGGCCCGCCAGCAGGTCGTCCTCGGTTCTCTCGTGCAGGTGGGCGTGGAACCATTGCAGCCCGGACGGGTAGCGCACAGGCGTCGCCTGGCTGCCGAGCATGTAGCCCGGCAGGGTGGCAGGGATGTTGTATTGGTAGGAGGTCGTGGTGCCGGGCTGGTCCGCGACGAAAACGTCGTCGCCGAGCGGCGTGCAAGGGCGCGGGCTGGTGATGATGCCATGCACGTGCAGGTTCACGGCGCCGCCCAGCGGCTCGTTCGCGCCGAGCTGGTTCACCACGTCGATGCGCAGCGTGTCGCCGGGCGAGACTTCGAGCAGGAACGGCCGGTAGGAATCTGCGGCCGCCGACGTGGGATCAGTGCCGTAGCCCGGCAGCGTGACGGTGTAGGGGCCAACGTCGGGCCGATTGGTGTCACGGATGACGAGGCGGCCCGGGCTGACCGGGCCGCTGACCGGCGCCGGGGCGGCGCAAGTCGCGAGCGCGCCCGGCGGGTCCGTCGCCTCCGGCGACGAGCCGGTGGGCAGGCCGCTGGCGTAGAGCGGGGTAGGCTGCTGCAGCTCCGCGGCCTTCGTGTCCGGCATGGCGGCGAGCAGGAACGAGCAAGCCAACGAAGCCGAAACCGCCTGGACATGAACCCGCATATATCCGCTTCCCCCTTAGAATGACGTCCAGGGTCACGCCCAAACGTCCACGCTGGGATAGATGGAAGCCTTGCATCGGCAAATATCTAAAAGTGCCCTATTGTCGGAAAATATACAGACTTCTCGAATTCTTTATTATCAATTAACTTCCAGTGCCGAGGCGGCGCATCGGCAGCACGGTCACTGGCCGGCGGATGCCTCAGCGATCCGGCGATGGAGCTCGGCCTCCGCGTCCGCGATGCTGCGCCCCGCCGTGTCCAGGACCAGGCGTGGCCTGTCCCAGGGTTCATAGGCGTGTTGCTGCACGTCGTCCCAGCTTGGGACGCGGAACCCCGCGATGTCGGCCTGCCGCGCTTCCACCCGGCAGCGGTGCTCGACGGGATCGGAGCAGATGACCTCAATCTCGATGCAGGGCGAGGAAGCGTCGGCCGCTACCCGCCTCCACGCGCTCCGCGTGATAGCGAGAGGGTTGACCGAGTCCGCAACGACATCCTGGCCCAAGGCCAGGTTCGCCTCGGCCAGCGCATAGGCGACCAGGTAGCCGGACGGCCCGACCTCGCCCGCCAGCATCCCGGAGGCCCGGATCGCTTGCTCGATGCTGTCGATGCGCAGGTATGCCGCGCGCTTCTGCTGCGCGACCAGCCGCGCCAGCGTCGTCTTGCCCGCCCCTGGCAGCCCGCCGAACACGATCAGCACGTCGGCGCCTCCCTACTCAGGCAACGTGTTGCCCACCAGCGGTTCCGGCAAAGCTGGCAGGTGGCACCGGCCTTGACTTTCAACTTGCTCGTATCGCGAGCCAGACGCTACTCTGGCGAAAGAAAGTACACCCGGCGCAAGCGAAGCGACGCCTTGTCCTCCTCCGATACTCGATCATAGTAGGCAAGCCACTGCTTGAGAAATCCGTCAAGATCCATGAGCTCGATATGGATGCCTCCCGTGCGCGCTTCCCGTATCGCATCGCTTGTGAAGCCGCTTGAAGAAACGAACAGGCCCATCTCGCGGTCGCCTTTGACAATCCCTCGTAGCCCTGCAATCTCTTCCCGCGTTGCCTTTTGACTTTGCCGATGCTTGACCTGCACGCGGATGTGCGGCGTCTTGGCCCCCAAAGGATCGGGGTAGGCGAGAATGTCAGTGCCGCCGTCCGGCCCGACCGGAGCGACAAAGGGCGTCGTGTAGCCCATGGCCCTGAGCAGCGCGGCGACCAAATCCTGGAACTTATAGGGGTCGATGGATCGGACGTATTGCTCGATCTCGCTTCGGGCGTCGCCCTCTGCACGCTCGAAGATGAACGACCGCGCCGCGTCCATGACGGCATCTTCAGCGACCATAGCAACTCCGGGCGTTCCAGCCGGCAGTTTTACGACTGAACTGGCCTTCCACTTGCGATAGCCCTGCATGGCTTGGTCGAGCAACTCGGTTGCGGGACGCTGGCGGGCAACGTCCCCATCCGGCGTGAGGTGCCACATGCCGCCCCCCTTGCGGATGAAACCAGCCTTGGCGCAATCAATGGAATAGAAGTGCAGGATCGACTCCCATCGCACGTACCCGGTCTTCTCGTAAACTCCTCTGTCTTTTTCCGTCAGCTCGACACGTTTCTCGACTTCGCGCTTGATTTCTTTGAGCGGCAGGCTGCCTCCGGCATCGTGCAAGGCATCGAAAGCCGCTTTCAAGAAAACTGCGGCGCGAGCTTTTGAGGTCGCCTTGGTAACTGCTGCGTCCTCTTTTGTTCCGCTCATAAGTCGAGTCCGTCGGTGGTTGGGCAGCAAAGCAGCCTGGCTGCCGCGTTGCAGGCGAACACTACTCCTTCACCGGCTCCGGGTCCTGGCCGCGCAGCTCGCGCCGCAGTTCCTCCATGAGCCTGTCGTGCTCCGCATTGGTCGCGCGCTCCTCGTCGGACAGATTATCCTCGATCCGGCAGCCGCCGAGCATTTCGATGCTGTCCTCGTCCCCCGCGAAGCGCGACGGGTCGTAGGTACGGCCATCGTCACCGTCGTGAGTTGCAAACTTGCTCATGTCATCCTCCTATGCAGCCAAAGTAACAGAAGAGTTCATTCTTCGGCAAAAAATCTATTTGCAAGCGGATTAACTTTTTGCCTCGCATTGCGCCAGCTTGGATGTCCGCTCCCGGAACATAACCCGCGGCGCGTCCGCCGCTCCGCGCTCACTCCGGCAACGTGCTGCCCACCAGCGGCTCCGGCAAAGCCCGCGCGTCGCGCTGCGCTTCCCGGGCCAGGGTGCGCAGCTCGCCCACCATCGCGCGTGCCATGCCCCGCCAAGCCAGTTGCGGGTCGTCCGCCCCCGCAGACAGCGCCACCTTGCCCGCCAGCAGGCGCGCCAAGCCTCCGGCGAGGCTCACGGGCGTCGGGTCGCACATGATCGCCATCGGCTCGTCGCGCAACTGCTCCTCCAAGCCCCCAACCCGGGTCGCCACCAGCCAGCGCCGGGCGGCCACGGCGGCGGCGGCGACGCCGCTCTGGCTGGCCTCGCGGTGCGACAGCACCAGGCCGTCGGCCCAGGCCAGCAGCGCGCCAACCTCGTCCTCCGGCACCCAGCGGTTCTCGACGGACACGCCGGGCATGGCGCGCAGCGCGTCCAGCACGGCGGTTTCCGGGCCGCTGCCGACCACGCGGACCTCGAAATCCGTCCGCTCGCCCAGCAGCGCCAGGCTGCCCGCCAGCAAATCTAGGCCCTTGTACGGCAGCAGCCGCCCGAAGGAGAGCAGGCGCAGCCGACCGCCATGCGCGCGGGGCGGCGGCGGGCGCTCGCCGAACGCGAAGGGCGGCAGGGAGGCCGTCATCAGCAGCCGCCCCGACGCCGCCCCCTGCTGACGCAGCCGGTCGGCCACGTGCGTGCTGAGCGCGAACAGCCGGTCCGCCCGGGCCAGCAGCCGGCGTTGCAGCCGCATCTGCAAGGGGAAGGCGTCGCCGGGGTGCAGGTCGGCATCGTGCACCACCACGGCGAACGGCACCCCGGCCCGGCGCAGCGCCGCCGCCATCAGCAGGTCGAGCGGCGCGGGCATCGCGCACAGCGCCACATCGACCCGGTTGTCCCGCAGCCAGCCCGTGAGGCCCGGCACCAGCACCGGCGCCCGCAGCGCGCGGGCGGCGAAGCCGACGAGGCCGTCATAGGTGGGGAACGCCAGGTCGCAGGGCGGCGGTGCGGCCGTGCCCAGGATCTCGGCCCCGGCCGACAAGGACAGCAGCGGCTCGGTCTGCGGCACGCCGGCGAAGTTGCGCACCAGCTCCGCCGCGAAGCGCGGCCCGGCGCCGCGCCGCCCCCATTGCCAGATCAACACCCTCATCGCGGGGAGCCGGCAACCGGCAGGCCCAGCCCGCGCACCGCGGCGCCGAGCGGCTCCGGCCCGAGTCGCACCCGCGCCGCCGCCTGCCCGGCCCGGCCCAGCGCGCGCCGGGCCGCGGCATCGTCCGCCAGCCGCGCCAGATGCGCCGCCGCGGCGCCCAGGTCCGGCTCCGCCCACCGTGCGCCCGACGCCATGTACACGCCACGGGGATCATGCGCCGGCACCAGCCGGGCCGGCACCATCGCAGCGCAGCCGGCGTCGGTGAAATCCACGTTGCCCGACCAGTCCGTCGCCACCACCGGCACGCCCAGCAGCATGGCCTCCGCCAGCACCAGCCCGAATCCCTCGCTGCGATGCAAGGACAGCACGATGTCGCAGGCTGCCATCAGGGCGAAGTGGTCGGCCGCCGGCCGGGTTTGCGTGTCGATGCGGATGTTGGGGTGGGGAGCAGCGGTGGCACGCAGCCGGGCGAAATCGCCGGGGAAGTGGTGCGGATCGCCCACACGCAGCAGCAGCACGCGGTCCGCCCGGTCCCCGAACGCCAGGCGGTGCGCCGCGATGGCGCCGAGCGGGTTCTTGCGCTCGAAGGAGGACGCCAGGCTGAATGCCGCGAGCGTGACCACGGCGTCCTCCGGCAGGCTGAACGCCGCCCGGCCCAGCGCGGAGGGCTGCGGCGGGTGCGCGGCCACCGGGTGCGGCACCACGCGGACCCGGCCGGGCAGCAGCGGCTCCAGCGCGGCGGCGGCGAAGCGCGACGGCGCCCAGGCCTCGTGCACGAACGGAACGCCGGCGCGCCAGCTTTCCGGTGCCACCGGCAGCTCCCACGCCCAATAGCCCACGACCCGGCGCCCGCGCAGCGCCGCCCGGCCCAGCCGCAGCAGCGCCAACGGCACCTGCGGCGCGCTCACGTGCAGCACCAGCGGCGCGCCTTCTGGCGGCAGCGCCGCGCCGCGGCGCATGGCCCAGGCCGGCACGCCCAGCGCGTCCAGCCCGTGCAGCATGAGCCGGGCGCCCTCGCCCAGGCCCGAAGCGCGGTCAAGCTCGCCCGCCACCGCGATGCCGGCTTGGACGGGCGGCGCGGGCTGGTCGGGACGCGGGGCCAGCCAGGCCGATCCCTGGACCAGCCAGCGGCGCCGCGCGTCCCGCGGCAGGCCGCGCCACAGGCGGTGCAGCAGGCGCAGGGGCGGGCCTGGCCCTTCGACCGCGTCCAGCATGGGCCTGCGCCGCCGGCTCAGCGGCCCGGTGCGTGGGCACCGCGCCCTTTTGCCCGCTTTGGCGCCTGCCTCGGCGTACCTGCCAAGACCGCCCTTCTCACCTCAAGACGCATGCACCGGCCTTCACTTGCGGGAAGACGGTTATAGCCGCGCCGTCCGGGTGCCGCCAGCGTGCGTGCAAGCGCGGCGTGCATCGGGCGCAGCCGGTTGCCGCCGGCGGCGGGCCGTATAGGATGCGAAGATGGCCCCGCCGCGCATCCCTTCCCACCCGACCGCCCCCGTCGCAGAATGGCGGGCGGCCTAAGCGCACCGATGGAGCCGGCCCCCCACGCGATCCCGCATTTCGCGGTGGAGCTGGCCGCGCCCGACATCTCGTGGTGGCTGCCGGGCAACACGGGCGTGCGCGGGTTCACGACGTTCGACGCCGGGCAGCCCGGCCCGCACATCGCGCTGATCGCGGTGCTGCACGGCAACGAGATCGCCGGCGCCGTCGTGCTCGACCGGCTCATGCGCCGCGGCATCCTCCCGGCGCGGGGCAGGCTGACCCTCGGCTTCGCCAACATCGCCGCCTTTTCCCGCTTCGACCCGGCGCAGCCCACCGCGTCGCGCTTCCTGGACGAGGACATGAACCGCGTGTGGGACCCCGCCGTGCTGGACGGCCCGCGGCGCAGCGCCGAGCTGGACCGCGCCCGCGAGATGCGCCCGCTGATCGACACGGTGGACGTGCTGCTGGACCTCCATTCCATGCTGTGGCCGTCCGAGCCGCTGATCCTCAGCGGGCCGGCCGCGCAAGGGCGGCGGCTGGCGACAGCACTTGGCGTGCCGGGGCTGGTGGTCGCGGACAGCGGCCATGCCACGGGTCCGCGGCTGATCGACTACCCGCACTTCACGGCGCCGGGCCAGGCCGCCGCCGCCTGCCTGGTGGAGGCCGGCCAGCATTGGCAACCCTCCACGGTGGACACCAGCGCCGCCTGCGTGTCGTCCCTGCTGCGCCTCCATGGCTGCGTGGACGGACCAGCCCCGGTGCCCAGCCTGCGCTGCGCCGAGGTCAC
>CAXSEX010000066.1:12146-13893 GCA_964236415.1 uncultured Acetobacteraceae bacterium
GCGCAGCGCAACACGCTGATCGCGATGGACGGCGCCGCCGAGATCCGCACGCCGCACGACGATTGCCTGCTGGTCATGCCGAGCCTGCGCCCCAGCCGCGGCCACACCGCCGTGCGCCTGGCGCGCTTCGTCTAGCGATCAGCCCGGCCTGTCCTTATGTTGCGATGCAGCGAATGGAGTTTACCGATGCCGCTGACCGAACCCGTGGCGCGCGAGCTGCTGCACCTGCGCGATATCGAACTGCGCGGCTACCGGCGCGCCGACGGCCTGTTCGACATCGAGGCGACCCTGCAGGACACCAAGTCCTACGCCTTCGGCAACACGGAGCGCGGCCAGATCAACCCCGGCGTGCCGCTGCACCGCATGCTGGCGCGCATGACCCTGAACGAGGACATGGAGATCACCGCGTTCGAGGCGGTGACCGAGTTCGGCCCCTACGCGATCTGCCCCTCGGCTGCGCCCAACTTCGCGCGGCTCGCCGGGCTGAAGGTCGGCCGCGGGTTCCTCAAAGCGGCGAACGAGCGCATCGGCGGCGTGCATGGCTGCACCCACCTGCGGGAGCTGCTGGGCCAGATGGGCACCGTGGCGTTCCAAACGCTGTATGCCGTCCGCGTCAAGCAGGACGCGGCGCCGAACGCCGTGGACACGGCACAGCAGCCGGCGGGGCAGCAGCCGGCGCCGCCGCCGCGGAGGCCGATGCTGCTGGGCACCTGCAAGGCCTATGCGCCCGACAGCCCCGTCGTGGCCCGGCAATGGCCGCAGTTCTACACCGGCACGGTCAGCCCCTAAGGGCGGCCTGCTCCTCCGGCGTGCGCAGCGTGAGCGCCAGCGCATGGAGGCCCCGGGAGAATTCCGCCTCAAGCGCCGCGTTCACCAGGCGGTGCCGGGCAACCCGGTTCTGGCCCTGGAACCGGTCGGACACCACGAGCACGCTGTAGTGCGTTTCGCCGCCCGGCGCTGCCCCGGCATGGCCGGCATGCAGGCTGCTGTCGTCCTGCACCTGCAGCAGGACGGGCGCGAGGACGCTGGAAAGCAGGGCGCGCATGCGCTCGGCGCGGCCGGGCGGCTGGTCGGGGGATGGCACTGTCATGGGGGAAGGCTTAACCCGGCCCACCCAGACAGGGAAGTGCAAGGAGGGAAGGACTTGCCGCCGCCACGGTTGGCAGCACATAAAGCAGGATGACCCGATCCCCGCGACCACGGGCCTACACACCCGACCCGGCCGCGCCGGGACGCCCCTGCGACATGCCCGGTTGCCCCGAGGCCGGCGGCTTCCGCGCGCCCAAGTCGCGCAGCGCGCTGAACCAGTACTGGTGGTTCTGCCTGGAGCACGTGCGCGAGTACAACCTGGCATGGGATTTCTACAAAGGCATGACGCCGGCCGAGATCGAGGTGCAGGTGCGGTCCGACACCGGATGGCAGCGCCCGACCTGGCCGCTGGGCCGCCTGGGCGCCCAGGCGCTCGACGAGGCCATGCTGCGCGATCCCTTGCACATCCTGTCGGCCGGACGGGTCCGCCGGGGTGCCGCGGCGGCGCCCAAATCCGTCGTGCCGCCCGACTTGCGCGACCCCATGCAGGCGCTTGGGCTGGATTGGCCGGTCTCGCTGGAAGCGCTCAAGGCGCGTTACAAGGAACTGGCCAAGCGCCACCATCCCGACGCCAACAACGGCGACCGCGCATCGGAGGAGTGCCTGAAGACAATCAACCTTGCTTATGCCGCAGTGCGGCAACATCTGACTGCCGAAC
>CAXSEX010000067.1:0-2286 GCA_964236415.1 uncultured Acetobacteraceae bacterium
CGACTCTCCCGACCTGCAAGCCTGCAAGTACCTGCTGAATGGGTTATGCGACGCCCAGCGAGCCGGCATCACCGGTCGGCATTGTTCAGAACGGGTTATCGCCGGCCAACGAAGCATAACACAATTTTTACAGAACGTCACCGCGGCTGATGCCGTGTCCCACCGTGCGGCTTTGTCAAGCCTTGCCAGGCTCCGGCGAGAACAAGGCCTCCTTGTCCGGCTTGTCCTTCCATTCGTCCGCATCCGAGGGCGGCTCGCCCTTGCGGACGATGTTCGGCCATTCCAGCGAGTAGGTGCGGTTGCGCTCGGCCCAGGCGGCGGCACGGTCGTCGCTGTCCGGCACGATGGCCTCTGCCGGACACTCAGGCTCGCACACCCCGCAGTCGATGCACTCGTCGGGATGGATCATCAGCATGTTCTCGCCAACGTAGAAGCAGTCCACCGGACACACCTCGACGCAGTCCATGTACTTGCACTTGATGCAGTTTTCGGTGACCACGTAGGTCATCGTCAGCCCCTTCCACTCCCGGAACGCCACCGTTCCCGGGTTCTGCCGTTAAGTGGGGCGGTATGCGGTCCTTTCACCCCGGGTGCAAGCGGCGCGCGGCATATCGGAACCGCGTGTCACGGCGCGTCGGCGATCTCCTCGTAAAGCGCCTGCGCTTCCGGCGCGGGGCCGCGGCGGCTGGCCAGCGACAGCACGCGGACCACCCGGACCTGCTGGCGCAACGGCAAGGTCACGATGTCGCCGGGCCGCAGCCGGGCGTGCGGCTTGTCCGTCACCTGGCGGTTGATCCGCACGGAGCCGTCCGCGACGAGGCGCGCGCAATCGGACCGCGCCTTCATGAAGCGCGCGCACCACAGCCACTTGTCCAGGCGCTGCCACACCCGGTCCTCCCCGGACGCCTCCATCAGCGCCGGAACGCCACCAGCGCCGCGAACGGCCCCTCCGCCACGCGCGGGGCGGGGGCGGGGGACGCCGGGTGCTCCCGCCGCCGCCCAGGTAGCATCATGGGCGGCGAGGGCGGGCCGTACTGGTCCGCCGCCAGCACGGCGCCGGGCGCCAGACGCACGCCCAGCGCCCGCAGCGCCGCCGGCACGGCGTCGGCCCGCACGGCAAGACGCGACGCCAAACCGTCCGGCACCGCCGCCGCCCGGCTGCGCACGGCGTAGGCGAGTTCGGCCGCGATCCGCTCCGCCACATCCAGGCGCAGCAGCACTGGCCCGGCGGGCAGCCAGCCCATCGCCGCGGCGAAGCCCGGCGGCCAGTCCGGCGGCGGCGGCACCGACACCAGGCCCGGCGCCGGCAGCGCGGGCGTCGTTGCCCGCGCCCGCACCGCCCACAGGGTCGCGCGGGCCGCCTGCGCCCGCGGCTTCAGCAGCGCCGGCAGGAACAGCGCGAAGCGGCCCGCGCGCACGCCCAGCGCCTTGAGCCGGCCGCGCAGCGCCGGCGCGATGTCCTGCCCGGCAGCGCCCGGCACCACGCCGCCGGCCTCGACGATCCGGTGCAGCGGGCCGCGCAGCGCCGGGTCCTGGCCGGCTGCGGCCTCCGCCGCGAACAGCGGTGCCAGGTCGCGGGCAATGAAGCCGGCCACCCAATGGGCCAGGCGCACCCGTACCCGTTCCCGCTGCGGGCCGTCGAGGAACTCGCTGTCCAGCACCTCGACCATCGGGCGGAGCAGGCTGGGGCCGGGGCGCAGCCGGGCGACCGGGACGCCGTTCCAGGCGATCTTGTGGTCGGGCGACAGCGACAAGGCGGCGTCGCCCGCCGCTTCCAGCTCCGCCACTTGGCGCGGCATCCACTCGCGCAAGGCCCGACGCGCGGCGCGCAGCACCAGGCGCTTCTCCTCCCCTTCCGCCAACGGGTCCGGCAGGAAAGCGAAGCCGCCGACATGGCCGACCGAATGGCCCTCCACCACGACCTCGCCGTGGGCCGTCACGGCGGACAGCAGTTCCTGACCGTCGATCTCTTCCAGCCGGCGCAGCAAATGCGCGGCCCGGCGGTCCACGAAGCGCGTCGTCAGCCGCTCGTGCAGCGCATCCGACAGCAGGTCCTCAACCTCCCGCGTGCGGGCCTGCCAAGCGGGCGCGTCGCGCACCCAATCGGACCGGGCCGCGATGTAGGCCCAGATGCGGACGCCCGAGAGCCGCTGCATCAGCGTGTCGATGTCGCCCTCCGTGCGGGCCAGCCCGGCGATGCCGCCCTCCAGCCAATCCGTCGGCAGCGTGCCCTCCCGCGCCAAGTGGCCGAAGATGCGCGCGCAGAGCCGGGTGTGCGTGTCGCCC
>CAXSEX010000067.1:2296-13808 GCA_964236415.1 uncultured Acetobacteraceae bacterium
GGAAGTCGGGGATCTGGCAGGTTTCCCACAGGACCCTGATCATGCGGCGGCCCCGCGCCATGGCCCGGATGTCCTCCTCGCGGGACAGCGCCTCCAGCGTTTCCAGGTCCGTCGCGTCGGGTCCGCGCACCAGGCCGGGGCGCGGGGGCGCCGCGGTCAAGGTGGCGAGCAACGTGTCCAGCGTGGTGAAGTCCAGCGCGGCGTTGCGGTAGTAAAGCTGCTCCAGCGGCTCGAACTCGTGCCCCTCCACGGCGCGCACCAGGTCGTCATCGAGCGGCGGGCAGGTCGCGGTGGTGCCGAACGTGCCGTCCCGCATGCCGCGCCCGGCGCGCCCGGGAGCGTAGAGCCAACGGGTCTTCTTGCCGTCGAACTTGCGCAGACCGGCGAAGGCGACATGGTCCACGTCCATGTTCAGCCCCATGCCGATGGCGTCGGTGGCGACCAGGAAATCGACCTCCTTGTTCTGGTAAAGCTGCACCTGCGCGTTGCGGGTGCGGGGCGACAGCCGGCCCATCACCACGGCGCACCCGCCCCGGCGGCGGCGGATCAGCTCGGCGATGGCGTAAACCTCCCCGGCGCTGAACGCGACCACGGCGCTGCGCGGCGGCAGGCGCACCAGCTTGGCCGGGCCGGCGTAGGTCAGCTGCGACAAGCGGGGCCGGGTCTCGATCTCCGCCTGCGGCACCAGGCGTTGCAGCAGCGGGCGGATGGTCTCGGCGCCCAGGAACATGGTCTCCACCAGGCCGCGGGCGTGCAGCAGGCGTTCGGTGAAGACGTGGCCGCGGTCGGGGTCGGCGCAGAGCTGGATCTCGTCCACCGCGACGAACTCGGCGGCGCGGTCGAGCGGCATGGCTTCCACGGTGCAGGAAAACCAGCGCGCGCCGGGCGGCACGATCTTCTCCTCCCCGGTGATCAGCGCCACCGACTTCACGCCCTTCTTCGCCACCATGCGGTCGTAGTTCTCGCGCGCCAGCAGGCGCAACGGAAAGCCGATGATCCCCGACGCATGCGCGAGCAGGCGGTCGATGGCAAGGTGCGTCTTGCCGGTATTGGTGGGTCCGAGGACCGCTTTGACCCGAGAGGGAAAGCCCGACATGTCGGGATGGTTGGGCCTTCGCCGCCCAATTGCAAGTTTTGGATGGCAGGCCGCGCCCCATGAACGCCACGCGCACTGCCGAGGCACGGCCTTGCTCCCCCGGCGAAGCCAGGCAACATAAACTCACAATCGGCGCCCGAGGCGGCTTGTCGCGAATCGGCGCGTGGCCGGAGTGACGGAAATGTTCGATCGCGACCTGGACTGCTTTGCTGACGCGGGCGCTGACGGGGCGGCGCTGCCGGTCCGCTCCGTGCGGCCGGATGCCCTGGATGCGGCGTTGGCGGCACTGCCGCCCGGACAGGCCGCATTTGCGCGGGCCGCCGGGTTTGCCGCGCTGCCGGGGCAACTCACGCTGCTGCCGGGTCCGGACGGGCTGGCCGGCGCGTTGCTGGGCCTGGGCGACGACCGGACGCCCTTCGCGCATGGCGGCCTGGCGGCGGCGTTGCCGAAGGGCGTCGTCGCCCGGTTGGAGCCGGGCGATTTCGACATGGACGACGCCGTGCTGGGCTTCTGCCTCGGCGCGTATCATTACGCTGCGCACTTGGCGGCACCGCGGGCGACCGCCAAGCTTTCGGCGCCCGGCGGTCACGAGACGGCGCGTTCGGCCGCGCGGGCGACCTGGCTGGTGCGGGACCTGGTCAACGCGCCGGCCAACCACCTCGGCCCCGCCGAGCTGGCCGACGCGGCCCGGGCCTTGGGCGCAAGCTTCGGCGCAGAGGGGCAGGTCGTGGACGGCGAGCGGCTCGCGGCCGAGTACCCGACGGTCGCCGCGGTCGGACGCGGCTCGGCGCGGGCGCCGCTCGTGGCCAGCTTCACCTGGCGGGGCAGTGCCGCCGGAACGGACGCGCCCTTGGTGTCGCTATGCGGCAAGGGCGTGTGCTTCGACAGCGGCGGCTACGACCTGAAGCCATCGGCGGGCATGCTGCGCATGAAGAAGGACATGGGCGGCGCGGCGCTCATGCTCGGCCTCGCGCGGATGGTCATGCAGGCGGATTTGCCGGTGCGGCTGGCCGTGCGGATCGGCTGCGTCGAGAACATGGTGTCGGGCGAGGCGATGCGGCCGCTCGACGTGCTGCGCACCCGGCGCGGCCTGAGCGTCGAGGTCGGCAACACGGACGCGGAAGGGCGCCTGGTGCTGTGCGACCTGCTGGCGGAGGCGTCGGACGAGCATCCCGCCCTGCTGCTGGACGCCGCGACGCTGACCGGGGCGGCGCGGACGGCGCTCGGCCCGGACCTGCCGGCCTTGTTCGCGCCGCACACGCCCGAGGGCGACGAGGTGGCCGAGGCCGTGCTGGCGGCGGGCCGCGCCGAGGCCGACCCGGTGTGGCGGCTGCCGCTCTGGGCGGGCTACGACGGCTGGCTCGGCAGCCCGGTGGCCGACCTCGGCAACGTGTCCAGCAAGCCGATGGCGGGCGCGATCACCGCGGCGCTGTTTCTGCAGCGGTTCGTTGCGCCCGGCACGGCATGGGCGCACCTCGACACCTACGCTTGGAATGACCAAACCCGCCCCGGACGACCGGAAGGCGGGGAGGCTTTGGGGCTTCGCGCGCTGTTTTCGGCAGTCAGAACATTAAATCGCGTTAATAAAGCCGCTTAAACGACTGAATGACTGTCCTGTGATCATTTTCCGTACTGGATTTGTTGCATATCACTGTTAACGATCCGTAGTGTCACCAATTAAAAACGAATCGGTGACGCTGGGTTACCGCTCCGCCGTTTCCAGACGAATGTTGCTTGGGCGAGGGTAGTGCCCCTTAAAGAAAGGAACTAGAACCGTGGCAGCCAATCAAACGACCGACCAGTCCGTCGGCATTCTCCGTGACACCATCGTTGCCCTTGTGCGGCGCGATGGCCCTGACCTGTCTGCGCGCCAGCTTGGGGTGTTCCTGACCTGCTACCTGCAGGACGGCGCCCATACGGTGCGCGGCCTGGCGTCCGACCTGAACGTGTCGAAGCCGGCCATCACCCGTGCGCTCGACCGGCTGGGCGAGCTGGACCTTGCGCGCCGCAAGGTGGACCCGATGGATCGCCGCAGCGTGCTGGTGCAGCGCACGCTCAAGGGCCAGGCATTCCTGCGCGACCTGCGCGGCATCATGGTCGAGGCGACGGCCAGCGCGAGAAAGCCGGCTGCCGCCAGCGGTGCCCAGGAATCCTCTCGCAAGGCTCAGGCTGTTTAGTGTCTGCGTTGGGCTGCATCGCCGTCGGGGTCGGCATGAGGAAGGCGCGGCTTGGTCGAGCCGCCCTTCCGCCGCACGGGGCCAACTCAGCCACCGCTTCCTGTTGCGTCAACGGGCGTCAGCAACGCTGGCATTAGATTAGCAGTGCTGCCATCGTCGAGTGCTGCCATCGTCGGCGGCCCTTCGCTGGTGTGGTTGGATGTCAGCGCGCTACAGGCTGGAAGCAGCGTTCCCGTCTCGACTCCAGCCGATATGATTCGATTGTGAGGGTGTTCTCGTCAAATACGAAGCCAGTACAAAAAATGTTGCTGGGGCGACGCAGGCAAGACTCGCCTCACAAAAACCGAACACCTGCAAACGAGGCGGTGTCTTCCTCCATGTCAGGCCCACTACCAGCGGCCGAGCGACGCCCGGCGGGCGCGAACGGTGACGAACGCCGCCCAGGCAAGCTGCGGCGGCAGCACCAGCAGCACGGGCAGCGGCTTGGCCGACCCTTGCGCCGCGATGAACAGCAGGCAGCATAGCCCGCCCCACAGCACGAACCCCCAGTGCAGCAGGGTAATCGACGCGGCGCCCATGCCGGACCGGTGCGCGACCTGATACAGGTGGCTGCGGTGGGCTTGCGTCAGGCGGTCCCCGGCCAGCGCGCGGCGGGCCAGGGTGAACGCCACGTCGAACAGCACGCCGAACAGCAGCATCGGCACCAGCAGCACCGACAGCTCCACCCCCTGGAACCGCCCGGCCGCCACCGCCAGCACCGCAAGCACGAAACCGCAGAATTGGCTGCCGACATCGCCCATGAAGATGCGGGCGTGCGGGAAGTTGAACGGCAAAAAGCCCAGCAGCCCCGCCGCCAGCAGCAAGGAGGCGAAATACACGAACCATCCTCCAAAAACCGCGGCGACCGCTGCCAGCGCCAGGCACGCGAGGGCCGACACGCCGGACGCCAGGCCGTTCAGCCCGTCGATGAAGTTGACGGCGTTGGTCGCGAACACGATCCAGGCCAGCGTCAACGGCGCCGCCGCCCAGCCCAGTTCCACCGGCCCCCACCACGGCAGGTGCAGATCGGCGACCACCAGCCCGCTGCCCACCGCCAAGGCCGCCGCGCCCAGCTGCGCCGCGAGCTTCACGGCGAACGGCCAGTCCAGCACGTCATCCAGGAACGCCACAACCGCGATGGCGCTGGCAGCCAGGATCACGCCGCGGAAGTAGGGGTCGGCCAGCCGGGAAAACTCGGCGTAGCGGTACAGCACGCCGATGCCGACCAGGAAAGCCGCGACCACCCCCACCCCGCCGCCCTTCGGCACGGTTCGCGTGTGCGCCTTGCGCGCGTCCGGCCGGTCCGCCGGGCCGAGGCCGATCATCACCCGCACCAGCGCCGCCGAAAGCAGCGCCAGGGCGGCGGTGAACAGCAAGTGCTTCAGAAAAGCGTCGGTGCTCAATCGGGTGATCCAGAAGGGGGCGGGTGATCCAGGGAAGGGGGGACTGTGAAGCGGCGCGCGGTGGGCTATAGGGTCGGCACGATGCCATCGCAACGCTCGGTCAACCGCATCCTGCTGAACGTCGCGCTGGACGGCGTGCTCGCCGCCGTGGCGACGCCGCTGGCGCGCTACGTCGCCGACCCCGGCGGCGGGCTGCTGCACCCGCTCTGGTTCGTGGCCGGGGGCGCCGTCACCTTGCTGGTCGCCGGGCTGCCGTTCCGCATGCCGCAGCAGTACTGGCGGTTCGCGGGAATCGAAGACCTTTTGGGCCTTGTGGGCAGCAGCGTGGTCAGCGCCGTGCTGTTCGCGCTGCTGCTGCGCGTGTCCGGCTTTCCGCTGCCCACGCCGACGTTTCCGGTGGTGCATGCGCTGGTGCTCATCGTGGCGCTCGGCACGCCGCGCGTCGTGTATCGGCTGCGCATGGCGCAGCGGGCGGGGCGGGAAACGACGGGCGCGCAATCCGTGCTGCTGGTCGGCGCGGGCGACGGGGCGGACCTGTTCATGCGGGCGCTGGAGTACGGGGAGGGCCGGGCGGCGTTCCGCGTGGTCGGGCTGCTGTCGGTGCGGGAGGGCCAGACCGGGCGCCGCATCCACGGCCAGACCATCCTGGGATCGGTCAGCCAAACCGCAGCCGTGCTCGCCCGGCTGCGCGCCGAGGACCGGCTGCCCTCCGCCCTGGTTGTCACGCAGCCCAAGCTGTCCGGCGCGCCGCTTGCGGCCTTGCTGGCCCAGGCGGACGTGGAGGGCGTGCCGGTGCGCCGCGTCCCGCGCCCGACGGCGCTCCAGGAGGCGGCAAAGGGCGGCACGCTGGAACTGGCGCCCGTCGCCATCGAGGACCTGCTGAACCGCCCGCAGGTGCCGCTCGACCGTGACGGCATGGCGCGGCTGGTGCATGGGCGCCGGGTGCTGGTGACGGGGGCGGGCGGCACCATCGGGTCGGAACTCGCGCGGCAGTTGGCGGCGCTGGAGCCGGGCAGCCTGGTGCTGCTGGACAACGGCGAGTACGCGCTGTGGCTGATCGACCAGGAACTGGGCGAGGCGCATCCCGGCGTGCCGCGGGACACGGTGATCGCCGACATCCGCGACGAGGCCCGCATCCGCGCGGTGTTCGACCAGGTGCGGCCCGAGCTGGTGTTCCACGCCGCCGCGCTCAAGCACGTGCCGATGGTGGAGGCGAACCCGCTGGAGGGCCTGCTGACCAACGCCGTCGGCACCCGGCACGTCGCGGAAGCGGCGCGCGCTGCGGGTGCCGCCGCCATGGTATTCATCTCGACCGACAAGGCGGTGAACCCGAGCAGCGTGATGGGTGCCAGCAAGCGGCTGGCCGAGATGTACTGCCAGGCGCTGGACGTGGCGGCGCGGCGCGGCGCCGGCATGCGCTGCATCACCGTGCGGTTCGGCAACGTGCTGGGCAGCACCGGCTCCGTGGTGCCGCTGTTCCGCCGCCAGCTTGAGCGCGGCGGGCCGCTGACCGTCACCCATCCCGACATGCGGCGCTACTTCATGACGGTGCGGGAAGCGGTGGGCCTGGTGCTGCAGGCGAGCGTCGTCGGCATGGCCGACGCCACGCTGCCGACCGGCGCGCAGGGCGGCATCTTCGTGCTGGACATGGGCAAGCCGGTGCGGATCGTCGATCTGGCGCGGCAGATGATCCGGCTCGCCGGGCTGCACCCGGCGCAGGGCGAGCCGGGGCCGGGCCAGATCCCCATCCGCTTCACCGGGCTGCGCCCCGGCGAGAAGCTGTTCGAGGAGTTGTTCCACGGCAGCGAGCCGCCGGCGCCGACCGGGCATCCCGGCCTGCTGATGGCGGCGCCCCGCACCGCCGACCCGGCCATCGTCGGCCGCGCCATTGATGAGGTCGCCGCCGCTTGCCGGGCCGGGCAGGTCGGCTCCGCGCTGGCGCTGCTGGGCCGCATGATCCCGGAATTCGAGCACAACGCCGGCGCCCCCGGGCGCGTGCGCCTGCCTGGAGAATAGAAGTGGCCCAGCCCATCCTTTTCCTCGACTTGAAGGCGCAGCAGGCCCGCATCGCCCACGCGCTCCGCCCGCGGCTGGACGCCGTGCTGGCGCATTGCCAGTTCGTGCTGGGGCCGGAAGTGGCGGAGCTGGAAGGCCGGCTCGCCGCCTATTGCGGCGCGCGGCACTGCGTGGGCGTCAGCTCCGGCACCGACGCGCTGCAGATCGCGATGATGGCGGAGGGCATCGGCCCCGGCGACGCGGTGTTCCTGCCGGCCTTCACCTACACCGCGACGGCCGAGGTGCCGATGGTGCTGGGGGCGGCCCCGGTGTTCGTGGACGTCGATCCCCGGACCTTCCAGATCGACCCGGCGCACCTGTCCGCCCGCGTGGCCGAAGTCCGTGCCGCCGGCCGCCTCCGCCCACGGGCGCTGGTGGGGGTGGACCTGTTCGGCCAGCCGGCCGACTGGCCCGCGTTGAACGGGATCGCCGAGACGGAGGGCCTGTTCACCCTCGACGACTGCGCCCAGAGCTTCGGCGCGGCGCTGCATGGCGCCCGGCTCGGCACGCAGGCGCAGGCGACGGCCACCAGCTTCTTTCCGAGCAAGCCGCTGGGCGCCTACGGCGACGGCGGCGCCCTGTTCACCGACGACGACAACCGCGCCGCGCTGTATCGCAGCCTGCGCAGCCATGGGGAGGGCACGACACGCTACCAGGTGCTGCGCACCGGGATGAACGGACGGCTGGACACGGTGCAGGCGGCGGTGCTGCTGGCAAAGCTCGACGTGTTCGACGACGAGCTGGCGGCGCGCGAGCGGATTGCCGGGGTGTATGACCGCGGCCTGGGGAACACGGTCGCCATCCCGGCCCGCGTGCCGGACAGCGCCAGCGCCTGGGCGGTGTACTCCGTGCTGCTGCCGGACGGGGCGGACCGCACCCGCGTGCAGGCGGCGCTGCGGGAAGCGGGCGTGCCGACCGCGATCTACTACCCCCTGCCGCTGCACCGGCAGCCCGCCTATGCCGCCCACCATGACGGCACGGCCTTGCCGGTGTCGGATGGCCTGTCCGCCCGTATCCTGGCGCTGCCGATCCACCCTGACCTGTCGGTGGCCGACGCCGAGCGGGTGTGCGAGGCGGTGGCCCAGACATTAACGTGAGGCATTGGCGTGAGGCAACCGCTTCGCCGCGCCGGCGTTCTCCCGCCATGAACCAGCCGAAAGTCCAAACCGACGACCCGCCTTCCGGGGGCACCAGCCCCGACCACAATCCGACCGGCGACACGCCGCACGGGATTCCGAAGGGAACGGAGGACCATCCCTCCAAGGCGTCGCCCACCGACGACCGCCAGGCCAGCGAAACGGCGCCCCTGGAAGGCAAGTCCTAGCCGCTCAGGACTCGGGCCGCGCCCACAGGAACGTCAGCTCGTGCTTGTTGTGGGACAGGTGCATCAACCGCCCGTGCGGCAAGGCGGCGAATGCATGCGCCGCCGCATGGTCCGTGGCGCCCTGAAACTTCACCGTGCAGACAATCCGCCGCGCCGTTCCGGCCGCGATCCAGCGCGCCATCATGTCCAGCAGTCGTGCCGGATAGGCGACCACGTCGCATACCAGCCAGTCCACCGGCTCTGGCGCCATGGCAAAGGCGCTCCCGATGACCTGCTCCACCCCGGGCATCGCGGCGACGCGCGGGTCGAGCGGCGCCCGGTCCACGGCCTGGACCGAGGCGCCCAGCCGGGCCAGCGCCCAGGTCCAGCCGCCCGGCGCGGCGCCGAGGTCCAGGCACTTGTCGCCGGGTCCGGGATGTGTGCCAAGCCGGGTCAGTGCTTCCCATAGCTTGAGGTAGGCGCGGCTGGGCGGGCTGGCGCGGTCCTCCTCGAACCGACACTCCCTCCTCGGGAACGGGTTGGACTTGGTCGGGCTGGCCAGCATCCGGTCGCGGTCCAGCAGGGTCCACGCTCCGAGGTGCGATGTCGGCGCAGGTTCGGGAAAGCGCAGCGGACGCGCGCTGACCGGAGGCAGGTAGCTTTCGATCAGCGTGGTGCGTCGATAGTGCAGGGCAGCATAGGCGGACCAGTTGCGCTGCTGACCCCGCAGCAGATTGGCCGCGGCCTTGACCGACGCGACCGCATGCACCTGCGGGGCGGTCCATACGTCGAGCGCCCAAACGCTGGCGAACGGCGGGTCGGGCGACAACGCCAAGCGGCCATGCCAGGCCGTGATGGCGATGCCGGCCTGAGCCAACTCCTCCGCAAGCGGCTGCTCCACGTCCTCGGCGGCCAGGTAGGCGCTGCCGACCAGCCCGGCGGCGGTCCCGAAATCAGTCAACGGCGGCGAAACGCGGACAAGCCCAGCAGCGCCCAGCCCAGCATCAGCAAGCTGCCGCCCACCGGGGCGAGCACACCCAGGTGCGGACCGCCGAGCGCGCCGGCATAAACCGTGCCGCAGAACAGCAGCATGCCGAGCGCGAACGCCGCGCCCGCCGCATGCGCCAGCCTGCCGCCGCGCGCGCCCCACAGTCCGCAGCCCAGCAACGCCAAAGCATGCCAGCCCTGCATCTGCACGGCGCTGGCGACCGCGCGGGCGTTACCGGCCTCCACCGGGAGGTGCGCCGCCCCAGCCGCAGCCGCCACCGCCAGCAGCCCAGCCAACCCGCCCAGCGCCACCCAGCCGCGATAGGTTTCCGTCATCATGGGTGCTATTTACCTTTAGCGGGCCAGTTCCGCCATTGCGCGGTCCAGTGTAGCTTGTGCGCCATGCCCCGCGGAGACCTGTTCCCCGAAATCGGACCGTTCGAGACCGGCTACATGCCGTTGTCCGGCGGGCATGTGATGTATTGGGAGCAGGTGGGCGCGGCGCACGGGCAGCCGGTGCTGTTCCTGCACGGCGGACCCGGCGCCGGGGCGGGCGCGGTGCACCGCCGATTCTTCGACCCGCACTTCTGGCGCGTGGTGATCTTCGACCAGCGCGGCGCCGGGCGCTCCCGGCCCCTGGGCAGCCTGGCGCACAACACCACGCCCGACCTTGTGGCCGACATCGAGACGCTGCGCCGTCATCTCGGCATCGAGCGCTGGCTGCTGTTCGGCGGGTCCTGGGGGTCCACCCTGGCCCTTGCCTACGCGCAGGCCTACCCGGACCGGGTGCGCGGCCTGGTGCTGCGCGGCGTGTTCCTGGGGCGGCGGGCCGAGGTCGAGTGGTTCCTGCACGGCCTGGGCGCAGTGTTCCCGGACGCGCACGCGGCGTTCGTGGGCCACCTCACGCCCGCGGAACGGCATGACGTGCTTGGCGCCTACCTGCGTCGCCTGGTCCATCCGGACCCCGCCGTGCACGTCGCCGCCGCCCGTGCCTGGTCGGTTTACGAGGGGTCCTGCAGCACCCTGTTGCCCAGCCCCGACACGGTGGCCTCTTTCGCGCAGGACCGCACGGCGCTGGGCCTCGCGCGGATCGAGGCGCACTACTTCGCCCATGACCTGTTCCTGCCGGAAGGCGGGCTGCTCGGCGGCATGCACCGGATCGGCCACTTGCCGGCCGAGATCGTCCAAGGCCGCTACGACATGATCTGCCCGGCGCGCACCGCCTTTGAACTCGCGGCGTCGTGGCCCGCCGCCCGGCTGACCGTCATCCCCGACGCCGGGCACTCGGCTTTGGAGCCGGGCGTGCGCCGGGCCTTGGTGTCCGCCGTGGAACGGTTTCGCAGCGTCCGCTGACCCTCGCTGCCGGGCGTCCGGCAGCGTGCCACTCACCGCGAAGTCCGGCAACGTTCGGGTCGGGGTTCGACATCACGAAAAAGTCAAGCCTCCTCGGCGGCATGGGGCCGCCGGGGACGGTCAGGCAGCCAGGGCCGCGGTGACGCGCCGGGCGAAGGCGGCCGGGTCGGACGGCATCTCCCCGTCCTGCACCCGTGCCAGGTCGAGCAAGGTATGCGCCGTGTCGGTCAGGTCCGTGCCGGCCTCGACCTGCTTGGCCAAGCTGCGGATCAGCGGGTGGCGCGGGTTCACCTCCAAGGCCGGCGGCAGGCCCATCCCGGCCTGCCCGTGCCGCCGCATCAGCCGCTGCATCTGCAGATCCGGGCCGAACCCGGCCGCCGCCAGCACCACCGCGCTGTCCACCAGCCGGTCGGTCGCGCGCACCTCGCCCACGGCGTTCCCCAGCGCCGCCTTCAGGGCGGGCAGCAGCTTGTCCATGTCGGCGGCCTCGCCCTCCGGCTCGGCCGTGACCGGCAGCTTCGACAGGTCAATGCCGCCCTGGGTCACGCTGCGGAGCGGCTTGCTGCCCCACTCGGCCAGCCGCTCCGGCCAGAAGGTATCGACGGGGTCGGTGAGCAAAAGCACCTCGACGCCGCGGGCCTTGAACCCTTCCAGCTGCGGCGACCGGGACAGCGCGTCGGCGTCGTCGCCGGTCAGGACGAAGATCGCGTCCTGCTCCGGCTTCATGCGCTCGACGTAGCCGTCAAGCCCGGTCCAGCCGTCCTGGGCGGACGAACGGAACCGCATCAGCCCGGCCAACTCCGTGCGGTGCTCAGAGTCCTCCCAGACGCCCTCCTTAAGCACCGCGCCGAAATTCTCCCACAGCTTGGCGAAGTCGTCCGCGTCCTTGGCGCGCGCCTTCAGCTCGCCCAGCACGCGGTTGGTCACCGCCTTGCGGATGCGGGCCAGCACCGGCGTCGCCTGCAGCATCTCGCGGCTGACGTTCAGCGGCAGGTCCTCGGTGTCCACCACGCCCTGCACGAAGCGCAGCCAGGGCGGCAGCAGCCCGGCCTCGTCCGTGATGAACATGCGGAGCACATGCAGTCGCACGCGGCTTTCG
>CAXSEX010000068.1:0-13777 GCA_964236415.1 uncultured Acetobacteraceae bacterium
TGGCGCGCCCCGCGCGGCCGGCCCCCCGGTCGAGGCGCCCACCTCCCGGGGGTTCTCGGTGAGGATCGGCATGCCCGTCTTCACGCCCGGCTCGATCACGACCGGCCGGAACCCGAAGTACTTCTCGGTCATCTCCCGGAAGGCGGCGGTGCTGCGGGGGACCGGCGCCCAAGGCCTCGATTGGAGCGTCCTGTGATGAAGCTCCGCCGCAGCATGCTCTTCGTGCCCGGCGACAACGCGGGGATGCTGAGCACCTCTTTCCTGTTCAAGGCCGACACGGTCATGTTCGACCTTGAGGACGCCGTCGCGCCGCGCGAAAAGGACAGCGCCCGGCTGATGGTCTATCAGGCGCTGCGCCACCCCGCCTACCGCGAGGTGGAAACCGTGGTCCGGGTCAACGAGCTGAACAGCGATTACGGGCTGAAGGACCTGGAGATGGCCGTGCGCGGCGGCGTCGATATCGTCCGCCTGCCGAAGACGGAAACGGCCGCCGACATCGAGCTGCTCGACCGCCACGTGACGCAGTTCGAGAAGGATTGCGGCCGCAAGGCGGGCGAGACGCGGGTGATGGCCGCCATTGAATCCGCGTCCGGCGTGGTCAACGCGGTCGCCATCACGCAAGCCTCGCCCCGGATGATCGCCATCGCGCTGGCCGGCTTCGACTACCTCGTGGACATGCAGACCGAGCGCAGCGGCGGGTCGGAGCCGGAGCTGTTCTTCGCGCGCGCGGCGGTGCTGCACGCCGCCCGCGCCGCCGGGATCGACTGCTTCGACGTGGCCTACGGCAACGTGGACGACGTGGACGGCTTCCTGCGCGAGGTGGCGATCGCCAAGAACCTCGGCTTCAACGGCAAGTCGCTGATCCACCCGCGGCAGATCGGGCCGCTGCACAAGGCCTATGCTCCCACGGCGGATGAGCTGGCCTACGCCAAGCGCGTGATGGGGGCGGCCGAAAAGGCGAAGAACTCGGGCCTGGGCGTCACCTCGCTCGACGGCAAGATGGTCGATCCCCCCGTCATCGCGCACGCCGAGATGGTGATCCGCCGCGCCGAGGCTGCCTGAACGCCCAGCCCTGACGCCCAACCCTGAACGCCCAGCATGGAGGCCGTTGCATGACGAGACCCGTCGAAGAGCTTGCCAAGCAGGCGCCTGGGATGAGCGCGCTGCCGGCGTTCGAGGGCGCCTTCGCGCGCACGCCCAACCTCGCCGACCCCGAAGCCAAGCTGCACCACAAGGTCTGCGCCTCGCTGGAGGAGGCGGTCAAGCGATCCAGCCTGCGCGACGGCATGACCATCTCCTTCCACCATGCGTTCCGCGAGGGCGACAAGGTCGTCAACCGCGTGGTCGGCACGCTGGCCGAGATGGGGTTCAAGGACCTGACGCTGGCGTCCAGCTCGCTGCTGAACTGCCACGACCCCTTGGTCGAGCACATGAAGTCCGGCGTGATCACGCAGATCTACACCTCCGGCCTGCGCGGCCAGATCGGGGAAGCCGTGTCCAACGGCGTGCTGCCGCGGCCGGTGCAGATCCACTCGCACGGCGGCCGGGTCAACCTGATCCAAAGCGGCGAGCTGAAGATCGACGTGGCGTTCCTGGGCGTGTCCTGCAGCGACGAGTTCGGCAACGCCAGCGGCTCGCAGGGCAAGCTGATCTGCGGCTCGCTCGGCTATGCCAAGGTCGATGCGCAGTTCGCCCGCACCGTCGTGCTGCTGACGGAGGAGATCCTGCCGTTCCCCAACCACCCCGCAAGCATCTCGCAGGACCAGGTTGACCTGGTCGTCGCCATGAAGGAGGTGGGCGACCCGGCGCTCATCAGCATGGGCGCGGCGCGGGTGACCAACAACCCGCGCGAGCTGCTGATCGCCAGCCTCGCGGCCGACGTGCTGGAGCATTCCGGCTACTTCCGCGACGGCTTCTCCATGCAGACCGGGTCCGGCGCGTCCTCCACCGCGGCCACGCAGTTCATCGGCGAAAGGATGGCCAGCGCCGGGATCAAGGCCAGCTTCGCGCTGGGCGGCATCACCGGGCGGACCACGCAGCTGTACCGCAAGGGCCTGATCGAGTCGGTGATCGACGTGCAGTCGTTCGACAGCGACGCCGCCGAATCGCTGCGGCACGGCGAGAAGCACGTCGAGATCTCGGCCAACGAGTACGCCAACGCCACCTCCAAGGGCGCCTACGTGGACCGCATCGACGTGGTGATCCTGGCGGCGCTGGAAATCGACCTCGCCTTCAACGTCAACGTCATCACCGGGTCGGACGGCGTGCTGCGCGGCGCGTCGGGCGGCCATTGCGACGTGGCGGCCGGCGCCAACCTGTCGATCATCGTCGCCCCGCTTGTCCGCGGACGCATCCCCACCGTGGTGAAGCGCGTCACGACAATCATCTCGCCGGGCGAAACCATCGACGTGCTCGTCACCGACCAGGGCATCGCGGTCAACCCCGCGCGCGCCGACCTGGCCGAGCGGCTGCAAAAGGCCGGCCTGCCGCTGGTCGGGATCGAGGAGTTGCACCGCAAGGCGGTCGCGCTGACCGGCGAGCCGGAGCCGCTGAAGTTCCTCGACCGCATCGTGGGCGTGGTCCGCTACCGCGACGGCAGCGTGATCGACGTGATCCGCCAGGTGGACCCCGCGGAATGACCGCGCTCGCGGCAAGCACCGGGACGCAGGCGGTCAGCCTTCACGAGTTGCTGACCTCCCGCGATCAACGCGCGGAGCGGCAGGAAGCCTGGCTCGCCCGCCACCGCGCGCCCGTGGTGTCGCTAACAGTGGTCATGCCCGGCCCGGTGAAGGACAACGCCTGGTCACGGCGCGCGTTCGCGGACGCGACGGCCCGGTTCGACCGCCTTTGCGCGGAGCGGGGATGGCCGGTCCCGTCGCGCGCGCAGCGTTTCCCGGCCAGCGGGCCAGAGGCGCTCTATGCGGTGCAGGCCGGCGCCGCCGTGCTGAAGGCCGCAACCATCGCGATTGAGGATGGCAGCCCCGTCGGCCGCCTGTGGGACTTCGACGTGCGCCCGCCTGGCCTGCCGGCCCTGTCGCGGCGAAGCCTCGGCCTGCCGCCGCGGCGCTGCCTCGTCTGCGGCCAGCCCGCCCATGCCTGCGGCCGCGCCCAGCGCCACCCGCTCGACCAGCTCCTGGCCGCCATCGCCGGCATCATGGACGGGCGCCAGGCCGACGATTGGTAAAGATGCCGGACGCTACCGGCCGCCGCGCTGGGCGACGCCCTTCAAGTAGCCGCCGAGCCTCTTTGCCCATCCCAAGGCGTGCGCTCCTTCGACAACGGGCCGCGATTGAGACATCTCCGTCGCAGTGTCCGACAACTCGGCGGCATCGTCGACGTCCCCCATGCGGTCGGCGGCAACGCGCTCGCCGCGAAGCGCCGGCAAGGCAAGCGGCCCCTCCGGCTCCAGCGCGCGCACCAGGGCAAAGCGCCGCCGGGCCAGCGCGAGGTCGCCGTCGGGCGCCAGTTCCAGCATGCCCAGGCAAAACAGCGCGTCGCGCTTGCCGGCATCCCACGACTCACCCGGCTGCCACGCCTCAAGCGAGGCCACATCCAGGTCGTGTTGCGCCTGCACCTGCCGGGCCAGGCCTGTCTGCCCGGCGTTCACCAACCCGACAAGGCAGCGGCGCGCGATGGCGACCTTGCCGGCCGGGTCGGCTTCCGCCGCGGCGGCGAGCGCGGCCAGGGTGCCGGCATCGGCCCGCTCGGCCAGGCTTGCGGCCAACATGGACAGCGCGGAACGCTCAACGCCAATCGTCGCCTGGTCCTCTGCCGCCAGCGGGCGCAGCGCGGCCGTGAGGTCGCGCGCAGCCCGCGCCGCGCCGCGCAGCCACGGTTCCATGTCCACGGTGCGGGCGGGCGGCTCGCTCCCGTTCAGCCGGTGCAGCACGCGGAGGTACAGCAGGTTGGGCAACGGCCCCGGCACGCGCTCCCGCAGCGCCGGCAGGGACAGGCCCAAGGTAGCCGGCAGGGAGGCCGGGTCGTCCGGGTCGAAGCCGAAGCCCTCCTGGCACGCGCTGCGGAGCGTCGGCCAGATCCGCTCGGCTTCGGGCCAGCCGCCCGCAGCGACGCTTTCCTGGTAGGCGCGGGCCTGCAAGCCCCACCACAGGAACCCGCCCGGCGTCGCCAGCCCGGCGCGCCGGGCAAGGTAGGCGCGGTAGCTCGCCCACGGCGCGGCGTCGCCGTCCGGCAAGGTGAACGCCGCGTCGGAGGCATAGGCGACAAGCTGGTCGCCGTTGGCCTCCGTCACGACATGGGCAAAGCCGACCCGTTCAAGCAGCAGCCTGAGGCTTCCCTCGGTTTCCAGCACCAGGTGCGCGCCGACCGACAGGATGGGCACCAGCTCGGCCACCGGCACGTCCGGGCGCAGCCGGGCGCGGTTGGGCGTGGTCAGCGCCAGCACGCCGCCCGGCCTGAGTGCGCGGCGCAGCGTTTGCAGGAACGGCAGCGGCGCGCCGATGTGCTCCAGCACCTCGCTCGCCAGGATGGCATCGGCATCGGTGCCCAACGCCTCATCCGGCTGGAAATAGCGGGTCTCGATGGGAAGATCGAGCGCGTCCCGGCCCGCCGCGGCGAAGGGCGACGGGTCGATGCCCCGCCCGGCCCAGCCGCGCTCCGTGATGGCGTAGTCCAGCCCGAACCCGAAGCCGCAGCCGATCTCCAGGTACTTGGCGCCCGGGCCGAACGGCAGCCGGGCGATGGTGCGGATGATCGGCCACAGGCCGGCGTTGACCTCGACGTAATGCGCGACGTTCAGCGCGCTCAGCCCACCCTGGGTGTAGTCGAACGCATTGTCCCGCTCGGCAAACGCGCAGCCGCAGCGCGGGCAATCCAGCAGGCGGACCTGAAGCAAGCCCTGCCCCGGCAAGGTCGCGTCGGCATCGAGCAGCACCGGTTTCGGGCCAGCCTCCCCGCAGTTGCGGCACGCGGCATCCACGGGGGCCGCCGCCGCGGCCCAGCGGATATGGACGCCCACGTCGGTGTCCTGGTCTGCGCTCATCCCTGAACCCTATCCACCGGCCGGCTCTGGAACCCCCGGCCCCGCCGGGTCAAGCCGCGAGGTCGCGCGGCTCCTCCACCGACAGCCGGGTGCGGATCAGCTTCTCGATCCCGCGCAGGTGCGCCCGCTCGCTGCTGTCGCAGAAGCTGATCGCCACCCCCGTATGCCCGGCCCGCGCCGTGCGGCCGATGCGGTGGACATACGCTTCCGGCACGTTCGGCAGGTCGAAGTTGACCACGTGGGTCACGCCGTCCACGTCGATGCCGCGCGCCGCGATGTCGGTCGCGACCAGCACGCCGATGCGGCCCTGCTTGAACATCTGCAGCGCGCGCTCCCGCTGCGGCTGGCTCTTGTCGCCGTGGATGGCGGCGGCGGGCTGGCCGGCGGCTTCCAGGTGCTGGGTCACGCGGTCGGCGCCGTGCTTGGTGCGGGTGAACACCAGCGTGCGGGTCATCTTGCTGCTGCGCAGGATGTCGGCCAGCACCTGCCGCTTGCGGGACGTTTCGACGAAGATGACCTTCTGCTCGACGCGCTCCACCGTGGTGGCGACCGGGGTGACGGCGACGTGCACCGGGTTCTTCAGCATCTGGCCGGCAAGCGTCGAGATCTCCTTCGGCATGGTGGCGGAGAAGAACAGCGTCTGCCGGGCCGGCGGGATCGACTGCACGATCTTGCGGATCGGCACGATAAAGCCGAGGTCGAGCATGTGGTCGGCCTCGTCCAGCACCAGCACCTCGACGCCGTTCAGCGACACGGCGCCGTCCTGCATATGGTCCATCAGCCGCCCCGGCGTCGCCACCAGGATGTCGATGCCGCCCGAAACCGCCTTGGCCTGCCGCCCCTTCGGCACGCCGCCGTACATCAGGGCGGTGCGCAGCCCGGTTTGCCGACCGTAGGCGCGGAAGCTTTCGGCAATCTGGCTGGCCAGCTCCCGCGTCGGCGACAGCACCAGCACGCGGCAGCCGCGGCGCGGCGCGGGCCTTTTCTCGACCAGCAGGCGGTGCAGGATCGGCAGCGCGAAGGCCGCCGTCTTGCCGGTGCCGGTCTGCGCGATGCCTTGCAGGTCGCGTCCCAGCATGACATGCGGGATGGCCTGCGCCTGGATCGGCGTCGGCTCGGTGTAGCCTTGGGTGGTCAGCGCATTGAGGATGGGGAGCGCGAGACCGAGGTCTGCGAAACTTGGCATGGGTGCAGTGTCTTTCGATGGCCCGTCCCAGGCAGCCGAACGCTGCGAGGAGGTGCACAGCGATCAGCGTGATCGCGACCGGCGCCAGAAGTGAGATGATGCCGGTGCACAGGGACAACGCACGAAGTCACGACACGCGCAGGCCCCAGATAATGCTGCATCGCAGCGAAGTCAAGGAAACCCGCCGCTACGCCAACCCCCGGTTGACCCGGCCGCGCGAACTGCGGAGAAGCGGGCGATGCCGCCTTCCTCCATCGTCCTCAGCGAACCCTACGCCGGATTGCAGGCCCAGGCCATCGGCTTGGCGGAAGCGGCCGGCCTTGCGCCTTCGCTGCTGTCGTTGCGGGCGCGTGCGCCATGGCGCTGGCTTCCGGCCCGGTCCTGGCCGTCGCCGCTCCGCGCCGTGCGGCTGCCGGACCCCGGCGACACCGTGGTGATCGGCGTCGGAGGCACTGCCGCCGCCGTCGCCGCCGCCCTGCGCCGGCCTGGACGCCCGGCAGTCCAGGTGCAGCACCCGCGCATGGACCCGGCGCGCTTCGACCTGATCGTGGTGAACCGGCACGACGGGCTGACCGGCCCCAACGTGGTCGTCACCCGCACGGCCCTGCACCGCGCCACCCCGGCCCGGCTGGCGGAGGCCGCCGCCGCGTGGGCGCCCCGCCTCGCCCACCTGCCGCGCCCGCTGGTCGCCGTGCTGGTCGGCGGCAGCAACGGGCGCTTCCGGCTGGACGGCCCGGTGGCCGAGGCATTGGGCGCGTCGCTCGCCGCCATGATGGGGGCGGACCGGGTGGGCCTGGCGCTCACGCCGTCGCGCCGCACGTCCGCGGACGCCCGGGCCGCGCTGCGCCGGGCGGTGGAGCCGGGCGGCGGCTGGGTTTGGGACATGGCGGGCGACAACCCATATTTCGGCCTCTTGGCCCTGGCGGACGCCATCGTGGTGACGGAGGACAGCGTGTCCATGGTGTCGGAAGCGGCGGCGACTGCGGCGCCGGTGCTGCTGGCCCCCTTGCCTGGGCGGTCGCGGCGCATCCGGCAGTTCACCCGGTCCTTGCAGGAGGACGGGCGGCTGCGCCCGTTTGCCGGGCGGCTCGACCTTTGGCCGGTCGTGCCGATTGACGATACGCGGGCGGCGGCGGACGAGATGCGGCGGCGGCTGGGTTTTTAGGAGCGTAAACCATGCTGGACATCCAGACCTTCGACGCGCGGGCCGGCGGCAACGTGCTTTACAAGGCCCTTGCCCACCCGCTGGCGGCGGAGGCCGTGCAGCGCCTCGCGGCCCGGCTGCGCGACGCCGGGCCGCTCGCGGCGTACGACCCCGATGGCGTGTCGGACGCGCTGTTCGCGCTGCACCCGGCAATGCCGGAGGCGGCGGAAAGCTACGTGCACGACGTGCAGCAGATCGGGGAAAGGCGCGCCGGGGTGGCGGCCCGGCCGCTCACCGACCTGAAGCACTCCCCCTGCGCCACCCTGCTGGTCGCGGCGTTCGACGCCGGGCGGGTGGTGGCGCGGATCAAGCCCATGCTGCCAGCCGGCATGGCAATCGTCACGCTGGACGAGGCGCGGTTGCCGGACGAGATGCTGAGCAACCCGCGGCGCTACCTGGACCGGGTGAACTTCGCGACCAACTACGCCTTCTTCCGCGACGAGCGCGGCCTGCATACCCGGCTGGTTACCGTGAACTACTGGGCAGGCTACGGCGCCGGGGCGGTGCGGCTGTGGCTGCGGCTGTTCGACGGCGCGGGCCAGGTCCTGGCCGAGTGGGAGCAGCCCGTCCCACCCGGCGGCGCCGGCATCGCCATCGACAGCGCCGAAGTCCGCGCCCGCTTCGGCTTGCCCGAGTTCGCCGGGCAGCTTTTCATCCACGCGGTCGGCGCCGCCGGGCACGACGTGGTGAAGTACGCGCTCGACACCTACGGCGAGGACGGGGAGGCCAGCCTGTCCGTCACCCACGACGCCAACGCCTGGCCGGCCGACCGCTACGCCGGGATGCCGGCGCCCCGTCCTGACGAGCGCGTCGTATTGTGGCTGCAGAACAGCCACGCCGCCCCGATCCCGCCCGGCGCCGTCATGCTGGACCGCATGGGGGCGGAAGCGCCGGTGCCCTTGGCGCAGGAGGTCGGCCCTTATGCCAGCCTGGCGCTCGACGTGGCCGACCTGCTGCCGGGGCTGCGCTGGCCGGCGCAGATCGAGGTGCGGGTCGGGCGGCACGTCGTCCGCCCGCGCTACGAAGTGACGCGCGCCGGGCGCACCCGCATCGCCCATTTGAACGTGGAGCGCGCCGGGCTGCCGCCCGACCCCGGCATCCCGTCGCTGCACAACCTGCTGGGCCGCGGCTACCTGCTGCCCTTCCCGATCCTGCCGCGCGGCCGGTTCCGCAGCACCGTGCTGCCGACCCCCATGGCGGAGCAGCAGCGCACCCTGCCCATCCGCATCGACGTGTTCGACACGGCGGGCCGCCAAGTGGGCGAGCGGTTCCTCGGCTGCCTGCCGCGCAATCACGATCTGGCGCTCGACTTGGCCGAGTTCGACGTGGAGGAGGGCCACGCGGACCTCGTTTACGACTTCCGCGACGGCGGGGAGGCGGACGGCTGGTTGCACGCTTTGCTGCGCTACGAGGACCGTAGAAGCGGTCACGCGGCCGAGAGCAGTTTCGGCGCGCACATCTACAACACGGCGATGACCTACCGCGACGAGCCGCAAAGCTATTCCGGGCCGCCGCCGGGCCTGTCCACGCGGCTGTTCCTGAAGCTCGGCGATGGCGGGCGGCACAGCTACGCCGCGCTGATCTACCCGGCGTCGGCGGCCTGGCACCCATCGTCCACGACCGCGCTGCTGCTGCACGACGGCGACGGCCAGGTGATCGCGGAGGAGCCGCTGCGCATCGCCTGCTCCGGCTCGGCCATGGTCTGGCCGCACCGCGTGTTCGGGGAGGCGCTGCTGGACCGGGCGGGGCCGCGCGGCTACGTGCTGATCCGGGACCAGACCTGCCGGTTGTTCGGCTATCATGGCTTGATGGATGACGCCGGCGGGTTCAGCCTGGACCACATGTTCGGCTTCTGAGGGGGGAGGACCGCCATCACGCGCGACAAGTTCGACCTGCCAAGGGTCGCGGCCAACCACGAGGCGCTGTCGCCCTTGAGCTTCATCAGGCGCACCGCGGACGTGTTCCCGGACCGCGTGGCAATCGTGCACGGGCCGCACCGCGCGACCTGGGCCGAGACCTACGCCCGCTGCCGCCGCATGGCCTCCGCCCTGGCGGCAAGGGGCGTGGGGCGGGGCAACACGGTGGCGATGGTGGCGCCCAACACGCCCGCGATGGTGGAGGCGCATTTCGGCGTCCCCATGGCCGGCGCCGCGCTGTGCGCGATCAACGTGCGGCTGGATGCGGACACGGTCGCCTTCATCCTGACGCACGGCGAGGCCCGGGTGCTGTTCGCCGACCGCGAGTTCGCGCCGGTGGTGGCCCGGGCGCTCGCGCTGATGCCGGCGGAGGCGCGGCCCTACGTGATCGATGTCAACGACGCGCTGGCGGCGCCGGGCGAGCCGGTGGGCGACATTGACTACGAGGCGTTCCTGTCCGGCGGCGACCCGGACTTCGCCTGGTCCATGCCGCCCGACGAGTGGGACGCCATCACGCTCAACTACACCTCCGGCACCACGGGCAACCCGAAGGGCGTCGTGTACCACCACCGCGGCGCCTACCTGAACGCGGTCGGCAACGCCGTGACCTGGGGCATGGCGCAGCACCCGGTCTATCTCTGGACGCTGCCGATGTTCCATTGCAACGGCTGGTGCTTCCCGTGGACGGTGGCGGCGATGGCGGGAACCAACGTGTGCCTGCGCCGGGTCGAGGCCGCGGCGATCCTCGGCGCCATGGACGAGGCCGGCGTCACCCACCTGTGCGGCGCCCCCATCGTCATGGGCCTGATCCTGAACCACCCCGGCGTGCAGCCGCGCGACATCAGCCAGCGGGGCCCCGTCCGCATGATGACCGCCGGCGCCGCCCCGCCCGCCGCGGTGCTGGAAGGCATGGAGCGGCTCGGCTTCGCCATCACCCACGTGTACGGCCTGACCGAAACCTACGGCCCCGTCACCGTCTGCGCCTGGCATGACGAGTGGGACACCGAGCCGCCCGAGGAACGCGCCCGGCTCAAGGCCCGCCAAGGCGTGACCTACCCCGTGCAGGAGGGCCTGATGGTCGCCGACCCGGCGACCATGCAGCCCGTCCCGCGCGACGGCGCCACGATGGGCGAGGTGTTCATGCGCGGCAACATCGTCATGAAGGGCTACCTCAAGAACCCGGCCGCCACCGGCGAGGCCTTCGCCGGCGGCTGGTTCCACACCGGCGACCTCGCGGTCAGCCACCCCGACGGCTACATCGAGATCCGCGACCGCTCCAAGGACATCATCATCAGCGGCGGCGAGAACATCTCCACCATCGAGGTCGAGGGCGTGCTCTACCGCCACCCCGCCGTGCTGGAAGCCGCCGTGGTCGCCCGGCCCGACCCGACCTGGGGCGAGACGCCCTGCGCCTTCGTGACGCTCAGGCCCGGCGCCGACGCGACGGAAGCGGAGATCATCGCCTTCTGCCGCGGCCACATGGCGCATTTCAAGGCGCCGCGCACCGTGGTGTTCGGCCCGCTGCCCAAGACCAGCACCGGCAAGATGCAGAAGTTCGTCCTGCGCGACCAAGCCCGCAGCCTAAGCAGGCATTCGTAGCTCGCGCCACGAATGCCTGCTTAGGAGTCAGATGAGACGCATCATCAGGATGATGCTTAGGAGGATAGTTCATGCCGCAGCCCAGCCACGTGACAGCCCTTGAAGACGCCGAAGAGGCGACGCTGCCGGAGGACCTGCGGCCATATTTCCAGAAATGCCGGGACAAGCTGGGCTTCGTGCCCAACGTCTTGCGCGCTTGGCTGCTGCGCCCGGAGAAGCTGCGCAATTTCGTCCGGCTGTACGATGAGCTAATGCTGGCGCCATCTGGCCTGACAAAGCTGGAGCGCGAGATGATCGCGGTTGCGGTGTCCGCCTGGAACCGCTGCTACTATTGCCTGGTGGCGCACGGGGCGGCGGTGCGCAAGCTGTCGGAGGACCCGCAACTCGGCGAGATGCTCGCCTTCAACTACCGGGTTGCCGAGTTGCCGGCCCGGCAGCGCACGATGCTGGACTTCGCGGTGCAGCTCACCGCAGCACCCCATCTGATCGGCCAGCCCGACCGGGACGCGCTGAGCGCGCAGGGCTTCTCGGATGCCGACATCTTCGACATCGCCGAGGTCGCCGGGTTCTTCAACTACACCAACCGGGTGGCGCACGCCGTCGATATGATGCCGAACGCCGAGTACCACATGCTAGGCCGCTGAAGCATGGGGGTCGCTAGAAGATGCTGCTGAACAGCCCCTGGCGCTTGCGCTGGATGATCGGGGTGTCGCCGACCTCCGGGGACTGACCCAGCGCCGCGTTCTGCCGCAGCCGGGCGCTTTCCCGCTCCGCGTCGATCTGCGTGCCGGGCGGCGGCGGGCTTTGCCAGAACAGCAGGCGGTCGGTCAGCGGCCGGCTCGGGGTGTCCAGCGCCGCCTCGTTGTCCACGCGGCTGCGGATGTCCGCCGGCGCCGGGCGGCCGGCGGCGGCGACCAGCGCCTCCTGGCCCGGCGACTCGCCGGCGTCCGGGCGGCCCATCACGGTGTCAGGGGCCAACGCCGCCTCCGCCTGCTCGCGCTGCGTCATCTCCTGCGGGCGGGTGGCGCCGGGCCGCGGCGGGCGCAGGATCAGGTCGGGCGGCATCGACAACGGCGCGCGCGTCGTGACCCGGAACTCGTCCGGGGCGTCCCGGGTCAGGCCGAAAGTACGGGTCAGCTCGTCCCCGCTGCACGCGGCGAGGCCAAGAGCCAGGGAAGTTGCCAGAACAACACGAGCCTTCATGCCGCGGGTTTTACTGCCGAAGGCCCGGCGCCTGCAAGCGGGTTCGCGGCCGCAGCCCGTCCAGCACCAGCACGCCCACCCCGCACACGATGGCGGCGTCGGCCACGTTGAACACGTACCACGACCAGCCATACGCATGGGCGTGCAGGAAATCCACCACGGCGCCGAAGCGCAGCCGGTCGATCACGTTGCCGACCGCGCCGCCGCCGATGGCGCCGAGGCTCGCCGCCACCAGCGCGTTCTCCGCGCGCTTCAGCCACACGGCAAGGGCGGCCACCACCGCAAGGGCCACGCCCGCCAGCAGCCAAGGCCCCCAAGCGCCGCTTTGGTGGAACAGGCCGAAGGTGACGCCCTGGTTCCACACCATCGTCAGGCTAAGTACCGGCAGCACCGGCACCTGGCCGCGCTCCGGCAGGCGCAGCACGTCCAGCACCCACCACTTGCTCGCCTGGTCGGCGATCAGCACCAGCAGCGCCGCGAGCAGGCCCCAGCGGACGCGGCCGGTCATTCGGCCGCGGCTTGGTCGCACGCAAGCGGGCCGACCGCGTTGGCGCAGCGGACGCAGAGCGCGGGGTGCCCGGCGGCACGCCCGACCTCTGGCAGGACGCGCCAGCAACGGGCGCACTTCTCGCCGGGCGCGCGGTGCACCGCCAGCGCCTCGCCGAACCCGGCCCCGGACACGATGGCGACCTCGGCCCAACCCTCCGCGTCCAGCAGCTTCGCATCGGCCGCCGGCAGGGTGACGGTGGCTTGCAGCGACGCGCCGATCAGCTTCTCCAGCCGCGCCGCTTCCAGCGCCGTGGTCACGGCCCCGCGCGCCTCGCGGATCTTGGCCC
Source organism: uncultured Acetobacteraceae bacterium (assembly GCA_964236415.1). GTDB lineage: Bacteria > Pseudomonadota > Alphaproteobacteria > Acetobacterales > Acetobacteraceae > CAHJXG01. The sequence continues at coordinate 12,944 of CAXSEX010000068.1, forward strand.
AGCGCGCGCCCAACGCGGCGTCGTGCCAGCCGGCCGGGATGGGCGGGAACTGCTGCAAGTGGACGCTGCCGTCCTCCGACGGGAAGCGGGCCAACCAGGCTTCCTCCGCCGTGAAGCACAGCACGGGGGCGAGCCAGGCGGTGAGGCAGCGGTGCAGGTGGTCCAGCACCGTCCGCGCGGCCCGGCGCCGCGGGCTGCCGGCGCCGTCGCAGTACAGCGCGTCCTTGCGCACGTCGAAGTAGAACGCGGACAGGTCGGAGGAGCAGAACGCATGGATCTCCGGATACACCCCGGTCCAGTCATGCGACGCGAGCGCGCCCTGCACCCGCTGATCGAGTTCCGCCAGGCGATGCAGCACCCAGCGTTCCAGCTCCGGCATCGCAGCAATCGGCACGCGCTCCGCCTCCGTGAAGCCGTCCAGGCTGCCCAAGAGCCAGCGCAGGGTGTTGCGCAGGCGGCGGTACAGCTCGGCTTGCTGCTTCAGGATTTCCGGCCCGATGCGCAGGTCCTCCGACACGTCGGAGTTGACCACCCACAGCCGCAGGATGTCCGCGCCGAGCTTGTCCGTGACCTCCTGCGGCGCGGTGACGTTGCCGAGCGACTTGCTCATCTTGCGCCCGTTCTCGTCCAGCACGAAGCCGTGGGTCAGCACCGCCTTGAACGGCGCCCGCCCGCGGGTGCCGACCGCTTCCAGGAGGCTCGTCTGGAACCAGCCGCGGTGCTGGTCGCTGCCCTCCAGGTACAAATCCGCCGGCCACGGCCCGCCGCGGGCCTCCAGGGCGAAGGCGTGGGTGCTGCCGCTTTCGAACCACACGTCCACGATGTCCATGACCT
>CAXSEX010000069.1:0-13523 GCA_964236415.1 uncultured Acetobacteraceae bacterium
TGCGCGGCACCAACGCGCTGGGAACGGCGGCGCGGACCGGCCAGGCGCTGACGGTGCATGGCGGCGAGCACTTCTTCGCCCATTACGGCTCGTTGACCTGCACCGCGGCGCCCGTGCGCGGCCCCGACGGTTCGTTGGTGGGCGTGCTCGATGCGTCCTCGCACTGCGGGTCCCGTCAGCAGCACACGCAGGCGTTGGTCGGCATGGCGGCGACGCAGATCGAGAACGGGCTGTTCCGCCAGCATCACCGCGCCAACCTGGTGGTGGCGTTCCACAGCCGCGCCGAGTACCTGCACACGCTCAGCGCCGGGCTGCTGGCGCTGGACCCGGCGGGCATCGTGCTGGGGGTGAACCCGCAGGCGCGCTTCCTGCTGCAAGGTTTGCCCGCCTTGCCGCGCCGGCATTTCGAGGATTTGTTCCGCACGCGGTTCGCGGCGCTGATGGAGGGCGGACGCCCCGGGTTCCAGCGGCTGGAGGACCGGGTTGGCAGCGTGTTCGTGGCCGACATCGAGAACCTGCACTCGCTGTCGGCCCGGCTGGCGCCGCCGCGCGCCGCCGCCCCGGCCGCCGCCGCGGCTCCCGGCTTCGTGGCTCCACGCTTCGTCGCTGACGACCCGGCGGTCCGCGCCGCGTTGCGCAAGGCGGAGGCGGGGGCGCTGCGGCGGCTGCCGATCCTGATCCGCGGCGAAACCGGGACCGGCAAGGAACAGGTGGCGCACCACGTCCACCGCGCGAGCGGGCGCCGGGGCGCCTTCGTGCCGGTGAACTGCGCGGCGCTGACCGGCAGCCTGATCGAGGCGGAGCTGTTCGGCCATGCGGACGGCGCGTTCACCGGCGCCCGCCGCGGCGGCGCGCCCGGCTTGGTGTGCGAGGCCGACGGCGGCACCCTATTCCTGGACGAGATCGGCGACATGCCGCTGGGGCTGCAAGCCGTCCTGCTCCGGCTGCTGGACGACTGGTCGGTCCGGCCCGTGGGGGGCGGGCGGTCGCGCCGGGTGGACGTGCTGCTGGTGGCGGCAACCAACGTCGGGATCGAGGAGGCCGTCGAGGCCGGGCGCTTCCGATCCGACCTGTACTACCGGCTGAACACCGTTCCCGTGGTGCTGCCGGCGCTTCGCGACCGGTCCGACCTGAAGGTGATCGCCCGGCGCCTCCTTGCGGACGTGGCGCCGGACAGCGCCATCGACCCGGAAGCGCTGGAGCACCTGGCAGCCTGGCGCTGGCCCGGGAACATCCGGGAACTGCGCAACGTGCTGACGCGGCTGGCGATGGACCAGCCGGGCCAGCCGATCACGCCCGCGATGGCGGCCGCCGCGGTCGGCCATGCGGCGCCGCGTGCGGACGCGGGGCAGGACAGCCTGCGCGACGCCGTGAGGAGACGGATCCTCGCGGCGCACCGCGACGCCGGCGGCAACCTGAGCGAGACGGCCCGGCGGCTGGGCGTGTCGCGCAACACCGTTTACCGGGCGATTGCGGTGCGCTGACTGGCCGAGGCGCCCCGCGCACCACCGGGCAGCCGCTGGAACCTTCCCGGTCAAGCGGTGGAGAGAAACGGGTCGAGCGCGCCGAGCAGGCCGTCCGGATCCTCTTCCGGGATCAAGTGGCCGCACGGAAGCGCCTGGCCCGACACGTTTGCCGCCTCTTCTTTCCACATTCCCACGACATCGAACAGCTGTCCGACGGTGCCTTTTGCACCCCAGATCGCCAGGAGGGGCTGCGCCACCTTTTTCCCGGCCTGGCGGTCGGTTTCAAGGAGTTGGCTGTCGATCCCGGCCGCCGCGCGGTAGTCCTCGCACACGGCGTGGATGCAGGCAGGCTCGCTGTAGCTCCGCAGGTAGGCCGCGAAGGCTGCGGGCGTCACGGCGCCGGGCGTCTTGCTCTGCGCCTTCAGGTGATCGCTCAGGTAGAAGTCCGGCATAGCGCCGATGAAACGCTCGGGGACCGGCTCCGGCTGGATCTGGAAGAACCACCAGAAATACTTCGTCGCGAAGGCCTTGTCCGTCTTGGCATACATGAGGTCGGTCGGTGCGATGTCGAGCACGACGCCCCGGGTCACGGCGTCCGGATGGTCTATCATCATGAAATGGAGCACCCGCCCGCCGCGGTCATGGCCGACGGCCTGGAACCGCTCGAAGCCGAGCGCCTTCATGACCTGGACCTGGTCAGCCCCCATGGCGCGCTTGGAATAGTCAACATGGTCAGGCCCGCCGCCGGGCTTGCTCGAATCCCCGTAGCCCCGCAGGTCCGTCAGCACCACGGTGAACCGCTCGGCGAGCCGTCCCGCCACCTTGTGCCAGGCGACGTGGGTTTCCGGGTGGCCGTGCAGCAGGAGGAGCGGCGGCCCTTTGCCCGCGACCAGCACGTTGATCGTGGCCCCGCTCGCCTGCTTTCCCTGGACCTCGACGCCCTCCGTCTGGATGAACCGCTGCCGGAAGCCGGGGAACAGCAGCGCGTCGGTCGCGACGGCCGCATCGGGCAGCGGGTCGTTGGTGCCGAGGCTGGGGCCGCTGCTCCCGACGGCAGGATGGTTCATGAGGGTCAAGCCTTTCTCGGCAGTGGCTGGCGTGCCGGGCGTCAGGCGGAAAGGTCGAACAGCTCAAGCGTGGTGGCCGGGTCCTCGCGCTTGTGCAGCGCGACGGCGGCTTCGGTCACGAACACCTCCAGGGTGGGCGACGCCACGGCGGCAAGGAGGTGGCCGCCCTTGACGGCCCCGTCGGCGCCGGCCACCGAGCCGTGGACATGGAGCGCCGGCTTGCTGTCCACGAGGCCGATGTCGCCGATCAGGCCGACGCACTCAACCTGCTCGTCGATCGGGACGTCGCGGTAGGCTTTCCGCTCCTTGTCGAACCAGCCGAACAGCGCCGACGAGAAGGCGCCGATGGCAGTCAGGTGAGCGCCGGCGATCCGTTCGCGCTTCGCCCAATCCGTCAGGCCCGACATGACCTCATCCCCCTCACGGAAGACGACGGCCCAACATCTCGGCCCGCCATCCTGCCCGCTGACCACGCGGGCCTGCATGGCGGGCGCGCGGCCGGGTTCGGGCTGGTGCGTCGGCGGCGTGTGGCCCGGCGGCACCGCCGCGGATGCCGAAAGCGAACCCTCCGCCGCCATGCAGGCGCAGGCGCCGAGGACAGCGTGTCTTTGTGGCAAGGGGAACGACATGGCTTCCTCCTTTGTGGTCAGTGCGGCAGCGCCTGGACCAACGCTTCGGTGATGTCCTTCGTCTTGGCGTTGCCGCCGAGGTCGGGCGTCTTGGGCGCGTCCTTGGAGGCCAGCACCGCCTCGATGGCGCCCACGATCTCGCCGGCCGCGTCGGCGTGGCCGAGGTGCTCCAGCATCATGGCGCCCGCCCACACGGTTGCGATCGGGTTCGCGATGCCCTTGCCCACGATGTCCGGCGCGGAGCCGTGCACCGGCTCGAACATGGAGGGGCATTCCCGCTCCGGGTTGAGGTTGGCGGACGGCGCAAGCCCCAGCGACCCGGCGATGGCAGGCCCAAGGTCCGTCAGGATGTCGCCGAACAGGTTCGACCCCACCACCACGTCGAAGCGGTCCGGGTGCTGCACGAACTGCGCGGTCAGGATGTCGATGTGGTACTTGTCCGTGGTCACGTCCGGGTAATGCTCCGCGATGGCGGCGAAACGCTTGTCCCAGAATGGCATGGAGATGTAGACGCCGTTGGACTTGGTGGCCGTCGTCAGGTGCTTGCGGGGCCGCTTGCGCGCCTGCTCGAAGGCGTAGGTGATGATCCGGTCCACGCCCCGGCGGGTGAACAGGCTGTCCTGCACCACCACCTCGTCCTCCGTGCCCTCGTAAAGATGGCCGCCGACCTTGGAGTACTCGCCCTCGACGTTTTCGCGCACCACGAGGAAGTCGATGTCGCCTGGCACGCGGTCGGCCAGCGGCGACTTGACGCCCTTGAGCAGGCGCACGGGGCGGAGGCAGGCATACTGCTTCAGCTCGCGCCGCAGCGGGATCAGCATTCCCCAAAGCGAGACGTGGTCGGGCACGCTTGGGTCGCCCACCGCGCCGAGCATGATGGCCTCCTTGCTGCGCACCTGGTCGATGGCGTCCGCCGGCATCATGGCGCCCGTCTTCTGAAAGCGGTCGCAGCTCCAATCGTGCTCCGTCCAGCGAAAGCCGAAGCCGTGCCGCTTGCCGACCGCTTCGAGCACCTCAAGCGCCGGCGGCATCACCTCGCGGCCGATCCCGTCGCCGGGCAGCACCGCCACGTCGTAGATCCTCACGCCTTCGTCGCCCATGTCCACGGCTCCTTGTTCACGACGCACCAACCACCTATCGCGCACGGCCCTTCCGTGGTTCGATGCCGTGCGGTCAACCAATCATGCGGGAACGGCATGGAGCTGGCGTGGGTCGAGGATTTCCTGGCGCTGGCAGAATGCGGCGGCTTCGTGCGCGCGGCCGAGCGGCGGCACGTGACCCAGCCGGCATTCAGCCGGCGCATCCGGGCGTTGGAGCACTGGGTGGGCGCCGAGCTTGTGGATCGGTCCAGCCATCGCATCGGCCTCACGGCAGCAGGCGTCGCGTTCCGGCCCGTGGCCGAGGAGGTGCAGCGGCGCCTCCAGGAAGGGCGTGAGCAGGCGCAGAATGCCGGGCGCGAGGCGCTGGGCGGCATCCGCCTGGCCTGCACGCACATGCTGGCGTCCACGTTTTTTGGCAGATGGCTGGCCTCGCTTGAGCCAAGGCTCGGGCGGGACATCACCTTCCAGCTTCAGGTGAACGACATGCTGGCCTGCGAGCGCCTGATGCGCCGGGGCGACGCCCGGCTCCTGCTCTGCCACCACCATGACGCGGCGCCGGCCGAGTTGGACGCGCGCGCCTTCGCCCGCATTCTGCTGGCGCGGGACCGCCTGGTGCCCGTGAGCGCGCCGGACGGCCAAGGGCGGCCGCTCCATCCGCTGCCGCCGGAGGCCGGCCGGACCACGCCGTTCCTCGCCTACCGCGAGGAATCCGGGCTGGGCCGCATCCTGTGCCGTTCCGGGGTGCTGGACCGGCTGCACGGGCAGCTCGACCCGGCCTTCCACTCCCATGCCATCCTGACCTTGGCCAGCTTGGCGCGGAGCGGGCGCGGCCTCGCTTGGACGCCGCTCAGCCTCATACAGCCGGATTTGGACGAGGGCGCGCTTGTTCCGGCGGGCGGGCCGGACATGGGCATCGACATCGCCGTCTGCCTGATCAGGCCCATCGCCCGCCAAAGCCCCGTCGTCGAGAACCTCTGGTCGCTCGCACAGGCCGAGGCCCAGCGAAACCCACCCTGAGCCTTGGGCGAAGGCGGATGTCCGCCTACACTGAACCGCAGAATGCTGGTTTAGCTGTGTTTTTTAAACTGTCCGCCATGCCGGACCCATGACCTAACCCATGTTGCGGCGGTTGAGACCAGCTCCGAGCTGCGGACGGGCCTTTCGCGGTGGATCAGCCGCCACAAGTGCGAACCGGCCGACGTAACGTTGCGGAGATAAGAAATGCAACGTTGAAGGGTCATGGCTTGGCGTTGTTCAGCAAGCAGGAGACAAAACTTCAACTACCGCCGATTTTGTTGACAAAGGGTGCCTCCTTGAACCTCGGGCCGAGGCTCGGCGCATCACGCCGGCCCGCGGTTTGAACTCCGGCGCCGCGACGGCTTAGAAGCATGAGAACGGCCCCGTTCAACCCAATGATCCCCATCCCCATTGTTCATTGCGCAATTGCAAGAAAAGCTGTCTGATCCCGTTGCAGCAACCCGGCCGGGCGCAAAACCGGCCACACGCTTCGAATTGGCCCCCATGTCGAAATCCTGTCTCACGCGAATTGGCTTGCGCCATGACCTACGTTAGCCGCAGCTTCGCCGTCGCGCCGGCCAGGCCGACGGCACAGCCCTACCATGAGCTGTCGGTGCCCGCGGCCATCCTCCATGCCCTCGCCTGGCAGGCCATCGGCGTCTTCGGGCTGATCTGCCACGTCGTTCTCGTGAAGGAAGTCAGCCCGGCGTGCATCGTGGTCTGCATGGCCGGGCTGGCGTGGCTCGCTTCCAACAAGCCGTTGCCGGCGTTCATCGTTTTCCTGCAAATCCTTCTGTATCAGAACGTGCTGATCTCGATCTTCAGCCCCGGCATGAGCCACAACAGCTACGTCGCCCTGTCGGGATCATCGTTCATCAGCGCAGTGGTCGTGGCAGGGGTGTTCTCCGTTTACCTTCTCCGCTCAAGCGACGCCCGGGTTAAGCGCCTGAGCCAGTACGCCTTCGCCGCGATTGCCGTCGCCGCGGCTTACATGGCCATCGGCGCTGCCGTCCAAGGCCCGGTTGGCGCCATCATCTCGTTCCGGTCCGTCTCGGCCATGCTGTTCAGCCTGCTGATCGGGTTGAGGCTGGGTTCATCGTGGGGATACCGCACGGCCGCCATCTGCTTCCTGCTCGCCGTGTTCATGGGCCTGATCATGTCGGCGCTTGAGATCGCAGATCCGGTTTGGTACTTGGACTTCGTCAACGCGAGGGACTTCTTCAACCTTAAGAACGACGGCCTTTTGGCGGACCGATACCTTTTTGACGTGCATTCCGTGATCGAGACGCAGACGGGCGTTTGGTTCAACTCCCCCCTGCTTTCGGGGGGCGAAGACAGCTTCCGCTTCGGCGGTCCCAACATGCACAGCATCAGCTACGCTTACGTGCTTTCGATATCCCAGCTGGTGCTGATGAGCCTCGGCCGGTTCGAACTGGTGCCGGTCCTGCTGGCGTCAAGGGACCGACCGTGCTGTTCGCGGTCACCACCGCCCTGTACATCCTATGGCGCATCACAAGAAGCAAGCCGCTGCTCATCACCGCCACCCTGGGCTTCTCGGCCTTCTATGTCATCTATGGCATCCGGACCGGCATCGAGATCGGCGACTTCCATGCGCTGGGCTTCATGGGGGGGCTTTACGGGTTTCTGTCCAACCCGTTGGGCCACGGGCTGGGGGCCGGGGGCAACCTGGGCACGACCGTGTCCAAGGCGTATTGGGAGAAGATGCAGCACGCCGGCGCCGCCGATGTGGGGCTGGAAAGCGCGGTCGGAGTCATGCTCTACCAGATGGGAATCGGAAGCGTCGCGATCTTCGCCGCCCTGATCAAGCTGCTGCAAAAGGCGCCGTTCGGGACATCGTCCCGGCCCGGGGCGGCGCCGACCGACCTGATGTTCATCGGGCTTTGGGTCGGCCTGACCAACGGGGTGTTCCAAGAGGAAGCATACTCGCCCTACGCCGTCGGCCTCCTGGTCCTGTTTTGCGCCATCCTCGCCGCGAACGGGCGGCGCCAGTCCATCCTCAACGAGCGACTGCCGGGGTGACCTGGCCAGGCTTCTGACAGCATTCCCTACCCTGTGCCCAGGCCGTCGCGGGGCGCCCGCCCGGCTGGCGGCCACCGAGTTCGGCACGTTCAACGGCGCCCTCCCGCCGGAGTCCCGCTTGCGTCAGCGCCGCAGAACCCGGCGGCCCGGCCGGCGCTGGTTGCTGAACGCCGGCCGCATCGGTTGCCGAAACCACGCCCCCTGCTCCGTCCCTCCATCGCCCGCTCGGGCGGCGTCGCGTCCCGTAGCCAGTGCGCGCACCCGGCCGTCGGTGGCCATCTCGATCATGCGGCCCAAGCCAAGAAGCATGCACGGCACGACGAACAGCAGCAACACGGCGCAACCGAGAACGAGCAGCATGAGATCTCCCTTCAACGTATCGGGCATGGCCCACTGTAAAGCTATGGTGCTCGCCCGATTTGCAAAGGCTTGAGGCCGGGCAACCCGTGCACCCCTCCCCCATCGCCAGCACCCGGCCGCGCACCTATATCGGTTTCCATGCCGATCCTACTCCTGCTGTTCGTCCTGACATCCATCGCCGCAACCGCGCTTGACCTGGTGCTGCGCGCGCGCCAAGCCGCCCATGTGGCACGCCACCGCGGCGCCGTGCCGCCGGGCTTCGCCGACGCGGTCAGCCTGGCGGAGCACCAGCGCGCCGCCGACTACGAGCGGGCGCGGCTGCGCCTGGGCGCGGCGGCGTCGTTGTTCGGCCTCCTCGTGGCGCTGGGCTGGGCCGTGTTCGGCTACGACGCGCTTTATGCCCTCGTCGAGCCATGGGTTCCGCGCGGCCTCACCCGCAGCGTGCTGTTCCTCCTCGCGGCCGGCGCGGTGTCCTGGGTGCTGGGCCTGCCGTTTGCCGCCCTGCGCACCTTCGGGGTGGAGCAGCGGTTCGGCTTCAACCGCACCCGGCCCGGCGCCTTCGCGCTCGACAAGCTGAAAGGCGCCGCGCTGTCCCTCTGCCTCGGCGTGCCCCTGCTTTACGGCCTGTTGTGGCTGATGCGGCAGCCCGGCCCTTGGTGGGTTTGGGCGTGGCTCGGCCTCGTCCTGCTCATGCTGGCGATGATGGACGCCTTTCCGCGCTGGATCGCGCCGTTGTTCAACCGCTTCACCCCGCTCGACGGCCCGCTGCGCGACCGGATCGAAGGCTTGCTGCGCCGGTGCGGCTTCCGGGCGTCTGGCCTGTTCGTCATGGATGCGTCCCGCCGCTCCGCCCATGGCAACGCCTACTTCTCCGGCCTGGGCCGAGCCAAGCGCATCGTGCTGTTCGACACGCTGATCGCGTCCAACAGCGAGGCGGAGCTGGAAGCGGTGCTGGCCCATGAACTCGGCCACTTCAAGCTGAACCATATCCTGATCGGCCTGCTGCAAACGGCGGTGCTGCTGTTCCTGGCGCTCTTCGCCATCGGCTGGCTGTGCCGGCAGCCCTGGCTGCTGCCCGCCTTCGGCATCACGCACGGGGATGACGCCCTGGCTTTGGTGGTGGGCGTGCTGGTGGTCCAGGCCGCCGGGCCGCTGCTCGGCATCGCGGCCAACTGGCTCAGCCGCCGCCATGAGTACCAGGCCGACGACTTCGCCCGCCGCATGGTGGGTGCGGAGCCGATGATGTCGGCGCTGGTCCGGCTGTCGCGCGACAACGCCAGCACGCTGACGACCGACCCGCTTTACGCCCTGGTCAACTTCAGCCACCCGCCCGTGCCGCTGCGGGTGCAGCGGCTGCGGGAAGCCTGATCCCTAGATTCCCGGCCGGGCTTGCCCGCGCATCGGGCGGAAGCCTTGCAGGACATCCGCGCCGGGTCCCGCCTGGGTGGGGGACGGTGGGGCCGCTTCCGGCGCCGGGGTGACAGGCTCCGGGATGGAGGCGGCCGGCACTTCCGGTTCGGGCACCGGCTCCGGCTCCGGCAAGGGGTCCACGGCGATTTCAGGCGCCGGCGCCGCCTCCCGCCGAGGTTCCGGCGCCGGGTAAAGCGGAACCGGGCCGGGCTGCGGCGCTGCGAAGGGCGGCTGGGCGGCATAAGGCGGCTGGGCGACGTAGGGCGGCGGCAGGTAGCCCTGTGGCGGATAGGCTGGGTAGGGCGGCGCCGCCACGCAGCCCGCGAGCAGCGCCGCGCTGCCGGCGAGCGTCAGCCAGCGGATCATGCGCCGGCCCCCTTCATGCCGTGCGCCCTCAAGCCGGCGCCAAGGCTTTGCAACGCGACCCTCATCCTGCCATGTCCTTGCCATCCCAACCAACTACGTCCTGACAAACCGCGTCCCATCCGCTTCGACCGCACGGGCGGGTCAGGCTCCGCGCATGCTGCGCCGGAGCACCCGCCAGTACTCCACCGGGAACAACCTCTGTATCAGCGCGATCTGCTGCGCGTCGCGCCCGACCAGGACGCGCTTCTCCCGCCGCTCGATGCCGCGGACGATGCGCTCGGCCGCGTCCCGGGGATCAAGGCGGAGGAAATTGGCCCACGCTTTGGCCTGCGCCGCGGTTTCGGCGTTGCTCAGCCCGACGCGCCGGGCGTTGGCCGCGATGGCGGTCCGCACGCCGCCCGGGTGCACGACCGTGACGCCGACGGTTGAGCCGTCCAGCTCGTGCCGCAGCGCCTCGGAAAAGCCGCGGACGGCGAACTTGCTGGCGGCGTAGGCCGTCTGGCCGGGCGGGGCGACGATGCCGAACACGCTCGACAGGTTGACCAGCTGCGCAGCCGGCTCGCGCCGCAGCAGGGGCAGGAAGGCGCGGGTCATGCGCACGACGGCCCCGAAGTTGATCGAGATCAGCCAGTCGAAGTCTTCGGGCGAGACCTGCTCGAAGCGTCCGCCCAGGGCGACGCCGGCGTTGTTCACCAGCATGCTGACCCGGCCGTGCCCGGCCAGCACCGCGTCCGGGAACGCCACGACGGCCTCCTGGTCGGCGACATCGAGCCGGTGCTCGCTGACGGCGACACCTGCCGCGCGCGCCCGGGCCGCCACGTCCCGCAGCCCGGCCGCGTCCACGTCGGCCAGCGCAAGGGCGCAGCCGCGGGCGGCCAGCACGTCCGCCAGCGCCGCGCCGATGCCGCTGGCCGCCCCGGTGACCACGGCCACCCCGTCGCGCAACGGCATCATCGCACGCCTCGGGCTTGCAGCGCACGCTTCATCGGCGCTTCCCATCCATCCGCGTCACGCGCCCTGGGCCGCAACCACAGCCGCAAACGCGAAGCGTTTCGGCGAGCCGGCCACTCTCGCCGCCGTTCTTACAGCGAGGTATGTTAGGCCCTGCCGGGCCGCGCGGCATGGAACGCGCGTGGCCGAACTTTGAAGGAAGCTGCCATGGCGTTGCTCGTCCTGACGTTGGTTGGACCGGATCGGCCGGGGCTGGTGAGCAGCTTGTCGAAGGCGCTGGCCGGCTGCGGCGGAAGCTGGCTGGACAGCGAGATGGCGCGGCTGGCCGGGCAGTTCGCGGGCATCCTGCTGGTCAGCGTGCCCGACGCGCAGGTCGATGCGCTCACGGCCGAGTTGGAAAAGCTTGAGGAGGGCCATTTTCGCCTGACGGTGCAACGGGCTGATCCCGAAGCAACGCCGCAAGCCCACACGATGTTCCAATTGGACCTGATCGGCCATGACCGGCCCGGCATTATCCGCGACATCGCCCGGGTGCTCGCCGAGCGCCGGGTCAACATCGAGGAACTGACCACCAAGGTCACGAGCGGCGCCTTCTCGGCGGAGCAGATGTTCCAGGCCGTGGCCCTGCTCCGCGTGCCCGACGGCGTCGAGGCCGCCGAGCTGCGGGAGATCCTGGAGCGCCTGGGCGACGAGATGATGGTCAACATCGCGGTCACGACCGCGGCTATTGCGGTCACGGCCGCGACCGCAGCCACGGACGCAACCGCGGCCACGGACGCAACCGCGGCCACGGACGCAACCGCGGCCAAGGACGCAACCGCGGCCAAGGACGCAAGCGGCCTGACTTGAGCACGGATCGGCGTCCCCGCGCCATGGCCCAACGGTTGAAAGGCATGGGTTTTGCCTGCCTTGCGGCGCTGGTCCTGCTGCTGCCCGCCCTGCCTGGCTGGGCAGCCGAGCAGGACACGCCGGTCGGCCGCTGGCTGACGCAGGACAAGGAAGCGGTGATCGCCGTCGAACCCTGCGGCAGCATGCTGTGCGGGCGCATCGTCGGCATCAGCCTCGACCATCCCGACGATCCCTTGCCAACCGACAACGAGGGCCGCAGCCAGTGCGGCCTCACGATCATACGCGGCGGCGTGCCGGATGGGGAGCAGGGCTGGGCCATCCGGATCACCGACCCCCGGAATGGCAAGGTTTACCGCGCGCGCATGCGGCTCGATGAGCAGCACCGCCTGCGCGTGCGCGGCTACATCGGCGTGCCTTTGCTGGGACACACGGAGGTTTGGACGCCGTTCCACGCCGTGATCGGCGAGAACTGCCGGCTGCCGGCCTTGTAGCGCCCGACGGCCCGACACGCCCGCCGTCGCCGCGCAGCCGTCCTCCGCGTGCGCGATAAGCCCGCTGCACCGCCCTTTGTCGTCAATCAGCCGATGGCAATCCCGCAGGCTCGGGTCACATAGTTGTACGATTGCGCAAGTAACTACCTCGCACTACCGGACAGTAATGGCTAAAGAAACTAAGTGCCGCCGTCGATCAACAATAACGATCAGCTCAGGTCGCCTCGCAATCCATTCACAGTCGTTCTTGTATGATTTGGGCCATACCTAAGCATAGCTTCCTAGTTTCGACAGAACGGCAGAGTCGGATCTGCTGAAGTTGCCTTCAAAGTTGAAATCCACTGTCCATGAGCTTGCCAAGGGGTTGTGCGGACCGCTGCCCGAAGGCGATACCGCATCCTTGCGATCACCGAAACCTCAAGCATTCAGATCGAACTGGAGGGTTGTCATGGCTGCGCCCGCAAATTCCACCTTAACCTTTGACGATGAGTTCAACTCGCTGTCCCTGAACAACGGCTCAGGCGGCACCTGGTCGCCCGCATTCTCCTACAGCCCGAATGGGTCCACGGACGATACCCTCAGCTCCTACCAGGTGAACCCGCTTTGGGGTCCTACCTCGGCCTCCGATGCGAACCCTTTCTCCATCGGCAACGGCGTGCTCTCGATGGCGATCAAGCCGACGCCGGCCGATGTCAGCGGCGTGGTCAGCAAGCCCTTCATCACCGGGCAACTGCTCACCGACCGTTCCTTCACGCAAACCTACGGGTATTTCGAGACGCGCGCCAAGCTCTCGAACGCGGCCGGCGTGGTGTCCGCGTTCTGGCTGCTGCCGGCTGACGGCTCTTGGCCGCCCGAACTCGACGCGGCCGAGGTGCTCGGCGGCAATCCCACCACGTTGGTGATGACATCCCACTCCGGCAGCGGCACGACGCCGCACTGGACCGACGTGCCGGACGCTTCCCAGGATTTCCACACCTACGCCGTCGATTGGGAGCCAGACAAGCTCACCTGGTATTTCGATGGCAAGCAGGTCGCGCAGCAGAACACCCCGGCGGACATGAACAAGCCGATGCTCATGCTGCTGACCAGCGTTGTCGGCACGTCGAGCACCTGGGCCGGCGCGCCGACCCCCGGCGAGACCGGCCAGATGCAGGTCGACTACGTCCGCGCCTACTCGCACAATCCCAACACGGCCACGGCCTCCGCCGTGTCCTCGCCGACGGCCAGCACGCTCAATCTCAAACTTTCGGAAGACGCCTGGAAGGGTGACGCACAGTTCTCGGTCGCCATTGACGGCACGACAATCGGCGCTCCGCAAACGGTGACCGCGCTGCATTCGGGCGGGGCCACGCAGACGTTCGTGTTCGACCAGGCGCTGACGCCTGGGACCCATGACGTGGCCGTTTCCTTTCTCAATGACGCCTACGGCGGTTCCACGGGCACGGACAGGAACCTGTATATCGACGGCGCCTCGGTCGGCAGCACTGGCGTCGCCGGCGCGGCGGCGACGCTGTGGTCCGCTTCGACCCAGCACATCTCGGTCGCCGTGCCAGCCCCCTCCTGACATCCGGCCGGAAGTGCCTGCACCCGCCTGAGCCTTCCGCTTGGGCGGGCGCCGGTCAGGGGCGGAACAGCAGCCTGTCCATGACGGGGCTTGGCTGCTGGCCTAAGCGGTGCTCAGGGGATCATCCACGGCACGACATACTGCTGCAGCACGACGAGGATGCCGAGCAGCAGGGTGAGCACGATGCTGTGCTTGAAGGTGCGGGCGAACACG
>CAXSEX010000070.1:0-13522 GCA_964236415.1 uncultured Acetobacteraceae bacterium
ACCGCGAACGGCAGGATCTGCATGGCGACGAACGGCAGCCGCAGCCCCGCGATCTCCGTCACCAGGCCGAACGTCGCGTCGGGCTTGGTGGCGGAGCGGCGCAGCAGCTCGATGAAGTCGAACAGCGACACGATGCCCGTCAGCGCCGCCAGCATGGCCAGCACGGACAGCAGGAACTGCCGGGCGATGTAGAGCGACAGGGTCACGGCCACGGTGCGTCCCCTACAGCCCGGTGCGGCTCAGGCCGGCCACCGGGGGACGCCGCGCCGCGCGCCGCCCGGCCAGCGCCTGCGGCCCGAGCAGCAGCCAGGCGCAGACGGCGCCGGGCAGGGTGGCATGCAGCCAGATCAGCGGGATCAGCGCGGTCTGCCGCGCCGCCAGGTTCGCGGTGGCGAGGCCCAGCGCCAGCAGCGCCACCACCGTCAGCACCGCCGCCAGCGGGCGCAGCACGTTGCCGTGGCGCTGGAACGTGCCCGTCAGCACCGACAGCAGCGCCACCAGCGCGAAGCTCATCGCGGTCAACGGCGCCGACAGCCGCCGGTGCGCCTCCACCAGCAGCTTGCCCACGTCCCGTTGGCTGATGCTCGCATCGGGGTGCAGCAGTTCCCCGAGCGACATCTCGGTGGCGTCCCGATACCGCTGCTCCGCGTTCCTGCTGTTGCTGGCGAGGTCGATGGAGTTCTCGGCGAACGTCAGGACGTTGAGCCGCCCGCTGCTGCGGTCGATCTCCTGCCGGCTGCCGGCTTCCAGCAGCACGCGCGGCCCCGCCGGGCCGTTCACCAGCCGCCCGCGCTCGGCCAGGATGGTGGCCCGGCTGTTCTTCTGCCGCTCGTCCTCGACCAATATGCCGCGCAAGGTGCCGTCGGTGTCGCGGCTGCGCACATACACCGTGAGGTCGTCGGAGATCGGGGTGAACACCCCTTCCTGCAGCAGGAACGCCGCCAGGCGGTTGCGGATCTCGAACTGCTGCTCGCGGAACGCCGTGTAGCTGACCGGCACCACCAGGACGTCCAGCCAGTAGCAAGCGGCCACCACCGCCGCTGCGAGCACCAACGCCGGGCGTGCCAGCGCCATGGGCGACAGCCCGGCCGCCCGCATCACCGTCAGCTCCCGGTCCCCCGCCAGCCGTTGGTACACGAACTGCACCACCACAAAGGTGGTGATCGGCAGGATCACCGCGACGAAGTTCGGGATCAGCAGCCCCGTCAGGTGCAGGAACGTCCCGAACGACAGCCCGCGGTTCACCACCAGCTCGACGAAGCGCAGGCTCTGCGTCAGCCAGATCAGCGCCACCAGCCCCCCGGTCGCCGCGAGGAGGGCGGCCGTGAGCTGGCGAAGGACGTAGCGGTCAAGCTGGGACAGGAGGGAGCGTCGCATGGCGCAGGGTTAACGCAACCGCCGCCGGGGTGGAAGCGCCGGGCTTGATCGGGCCGGGACCGCCCGTTTCTGTTGATTACGATAAAAAATTGAATTAACGCTGGGGCAAACCCCTGGGGAGCGCCGCTCCGTGCCGGACAGCACTGGCCTATCGACCGGCGCCGCGTTGCGGCGTCTGCGCATGCTGATTCTGCCGTCGATCCGGTGGCAGCCGAACTGGGACGCTTTCACGCCCGGGGCCTTCCCCAATCCCGTGATGACATATCAGCTGCTGGCCCGCGACCACGCCATCGACACCACGCTGATCGACCCGTTTGGCCTGCCATGGAATCCGTTCGCCGGGCGGCACCAGGTGCTCGACGGCCTTGACCCCGCGCGCGCCCTGACAATCCTGACCCGGCATCGCCGTGCCGACATCGTGCTGGCCGTCTTCGAGCCGGGTGCGGTGGCATTGCTCGCCTGGCGTCGGCTGGCTGGGTTCCGCGCCCGGGTTGCCATTGGCGACATCGGCCTGACGGAGGGCTGGCGCTTGCGCGAACACCTGCTCGATTTCGTGGTGCCCCGCGCTGACGCGATCTACTCGCTGGGTAGCAACCAGGTTGACTACATCCATCGCCGCTGGCGCACCGGAGCCGACGTGCGCTTCATGCATCAGGGCGTCGATGCCGAGTTCTACCGGCCGGGTGGCACAACGCCCGACGGCCCAGTGCTGAGCGTCGGCGACGACGACGGCCGCGATTTCGACACCTTGCTCACGGCGTTCTCGGGCCTGGATGCAACGCTGATGATCAAGTCATCCCTGGTTCCGTCCGACGCGGGGGCGCCCAATGTGCAAATCGTGCATGAACGTATCAGCGCCTACGCCTATCGGGCGCTGTTCCAGCAAGCGCAGCTTATCGTCGTGCCGCTGCGCCCAATGGTGACCGCAAGCGGCGTCAGCACGGTGCTTGAGGCGATGGCGATGGGCAAGGCGCTCGTTGTCACCGACAGCCCCGGCATCCGCGATTACGTGGCGCATGAGGCGACCGCGCTTGTCGTGCCCTGCGGCGACGCCCTGGCGATGCGGGCGGCCATCGGGCGCCTGCTGCGCGAACCGGATACCCGGGCGCGGCTGGGAACGGCAGCGCGCGGCTTTATCGAGCGGCACTGCTCCCACACGGTGCATGCGGCGAATCTGGCAGCGGCGCTTCGCAGCCTCGTGCCGCCTTAATCCAGAGGGCCGACCGATAGCACGACGTCCTTCGAATTGTGGCGGCGCGGCAGCCCGGCGCAGAAGGAGGCCGCCGGCACCGACACCACCTGGTCCGACCCCCACTCCGGCAGGACATGGATCTGATAGCCCGCATCGGATGCCAGCGCCGCCAGTAGCGCGCCCAGTTGCACCGCTTCCGGAAGCACCTCGATCACCAGGGTCGGCCGTCGCTTCAATAGCAGGCCGCGCAAGTCGCCCAACAGTGCCGCCTCGATCCCCTCGGCGTCGATCTTGATCAGATCGCGCCCTTCCGCCAGGTGCCGGATCGGCAGGCCCGGCACCGTCACCTGCGCCCGGCTGCTGCGCCCGCTCACCTCAACTTCTTCCATCAGGTGCGCCCCCACCGGCACGCCCCAGTCCTCGGCAGGCACATTCAGCACGACCTCGCGGCCCTCCGCGCCGGGGATGGCTGCCGCCTGCAAAAGCTCTACCCTCGCCAATTCGTTTCGGGCCAGGTTGGCGCGCAGCGTGGCGGCCACCATGGGCACCGGCTCGACCACCGTGTACGACCCCGGCGCCACCCGCGCGCCGATCACCGTGAACAGCCCGACGTTGCCGCCGACCTCCAGCACCGAACGCGATTGCTGGCACAGTGCGGTCCATACCCGCGCCACCGTGCCCTCGTAGCCGCGCACCCCAAACCAATAAACGGCATCCATCACCATGGAATCCACTGCCTCGAACGAGAGCGCCGGGGCGTCAAGCGGCCGGATCTCGTCAAGCTGCTCGGTCAGGCGGTGCCGGTACGCGCGGGCGGCCCGGCGCAGCACCGCCGTTGCCGCAATCCGCACCGGATGCCGCCGCGGCAGCCCAAGCACCGCCCATCGTAACGGGTAATACCCCGTCAAGGGCATGCTCCGGGCTATCGCGTCGATCATCACGCCGACCGAATCGCCACTACCAGCATACCGGCCTCGCTCTGGAAACATGGGACGGCGACAGCGGTGCCAGGCATGGCCGAGTTCCTTTCGGGGGCCAATTTAATCGAAATCGTAACGAACACTTGCTGCAATCCGAACTGGAAAACTATGGCAGCACCTTCCCAGGGTTCATCACCCCCCAAGGGTCCAGCGCCGCCTTGATCCGCCGCATCGCGTCAAGCTCCGCCCCCCCGCGCCATTCCGGCATCATGCCGGGCTTCAGCCGCCCCACCCCGTGCTCCGCCGAGAAGCTGCCGCCGAGCCGCGCCACCACGGCGTTCACCGCCTCCATGATCGCGTGGCTCTGCTGGAGGAACCGGGCCGCATCCCACCCCTCCGGCTGTTCCAGGTTGAAGTGGATGTTGCCGTCGCCCAGGTGCCCGAACGGCACGGCGCGGATGCCGGGGATCAGCGCCTCGCACGCCGCCGTCGCCTGCTCGATCAGCGCCGGCACCCGGCTCACCGGCACCGACACGTCGTTCTTCACGCTCGCACCCTCCCGCTTCTGCGCTTCCGCGTGCTCCTCCCGCAGCTTCCAGATCGCCTGGCGCTGCGCCTCGCTGTCGGCCAACGCCGCGTCCAGCACCAGCCCGTCCTCCAGCGCCCGCTCCAGCACCGTTTCCAGCGCCTCCCGCAGCCGGGCGCCCCGGCGCGGCGTCGCCAGCTCCACCAGCGCGTAGTGCGGGGCCGGCTCCGCGAGCGGCAGGGTGGCGCCCGGGATGTGGCGCAGCACGAAGCCCATGCCGGCGCCGGACATGTACTCGAACGCCTGCACGGCCGCCGGGTCGTGCGCCTGGAACCGCCGGCACAGCTCGGACGCGGCGGCGGCGCTCGGCACGGCGCACAGCGCGACCTCCACTTCCACGGGGCGCGGCGCGAGCTTCAGCACGGCGGCCGTGATGATGCCGAGCGTGCCCTCCGCGCCCACGAAAAGCTGGCGCAGGCAGTACCCCGTGTTGTCCTTGCGCAGCGCCCGAAGCCCGTCCCACACCTGCCCGTCCGGCAGCACCACCTCCAGCCCCAGCACCAGGTCCCGCGCGTTGCCGTAGCGCAGCGTGTTGTTGCCCCCGGCGTTGGCCGACAGGATGCCGCCGACCTGCGCCGTGCCTTCCGAGCTGATCGATAGCGGCAGCAGGCACCCGGCCTCCGCCGCCGCGTCCTGCGCCGTGCGCCACGGCACGCCCGCCTCCGCCACCATGGTCATGTCCACGGGATCGACCGACCGCACCCGGTTCATCCGCGCCAGCGACAGCACGACCTCCTGCCCGTCCTCGGATGGCGTCGCGCCCCCCACCATGCTGGTGTTGCCCCCTTGCGGCACCACCGGCACCCGGCGCTCCGCGCACAGCCGCACCACCGCCGCAAGCTCCGCCGTGTCCGCCGGGCGCACCACCGCGGGCGTGCGCCCCTGATACAGCCGGCGCCAGTCCTCGCAATACGGCGCGGTGTCGGCGGGCGCCGTGAGCAGCCCGCGCTCCCCCACCGCGGCGCGCAGCGCCCCCAGCAGGCCGAGGTCGGAGGGAAGCGGCGTATCGGGCATGGTCGTAGTCCCTTCGATCTAGCCGGCTAGTCAATGCTAACCTACAACCCGCGATATGGCGAAGCTCGACACCTTGCGAACCCTCCCGGACGCTGTGCGTCCCGCCCCGCTGCTGCCAGCCCCCACGCTCTGCGTCGTGGTGCCCGTGCTGAACGAGCGCGACAACATCGCCCCCATGGCCGCCCGCCTGCGCACGGCCCTCGACGGCCTCGCCTGGGAGGCGGTGTTCGTGGACGACGACAGCACGGACGGCACCCGCGACGCCGTGGCCGCCATCGGCCGGGAAGATAGCCGCATCCGCCTCCTGCACCGCATGAACCGCCGCGGCCTCGCCTCCGCCTTCATTGAGGGCGTCGGCTGCTCCATCGCCCCCTTCGTCGCCGCCATCGACGGCGACCAGCAGCACGACGAATCGCTGCTGCCCCGCATGCTCGCCATCCTGCAAGCCGAGCCGGTCGACATCGTCGTCGCCAGCCGCTACGTGCCCGGCGGCGACCTCGGCGACTGGAGCCGCCGCCGGGCCAGCCTGTCCGGCCTCGCTACCCGGGTCGGCCGCCTGGTGCTGCGAACCGAGGTCGCCGACCCCATGAGCGGCTTCTTCATGCTGCCCCGCCCGGTGTTCGACCGCGCCGCCCGCCGCTTGTCCGCCATCGGCTTCAAGGTCCTGCTCGACCTGCTCGCCTCCATGCCCGAGCCGCCGCGGGTGCGGGAGCTGCCCTACCGATTCCGCACCCGCGTGGCGGGCGCCAGCAAGCTCGACGCCGGGGTGCTGCTGGATTTCCTGCTGCTGCTGCTGGACAAGCTGGGGGGCGGCCTGCTGCCGGTGCGTTTCGTGCTGTTCGCGGCCATCGGCCTCCTGGGCTTGGGCGCCCACCTCCTGGTGCTGCGGATCGGGCTGGTCCTGGGCGGCCTGTCGTTCGGCGCGGCGCAGGCGGCCGCCACGGCTTGCGCCATCGCCGGCAACTTCACGCTGAACAACCGCTTCACCTTCCGCGACCGCCGCCTGCGCGGCCCAGCGCTTTTGCGCGGCCTTCTGGTGTTCGGGCTGGTCTGCGGCGTGGGGGCCTGGGCCAACCTCGGCGTGTCCGCCCTGCTGCTGCGGGCGGGGCAGCAGGATTGGTGGCACGCCGGGCTGGCGGGGGCGGCGATGAGCCTCGTGTGGAATTACGCAGTCGGCTCCACCCTGACCTGGCGGGCGCGGCCAGGGTAGCTCAGCAGGCTAGATCAGGCCATCCATTCCACGCGCCGCGCCAGCCGGTGCGCGGGCCGCTCGACGGCCCAATAGAACACCCACGCCGCGAGCAGGCTGGCCAGAACCCCGGCGGCCCACATCGCCGCGGGGGGCAACCGGCCGTGCAGCCCGTGCTGCAACACCGCCAGCACCGGGATGTGGACCAGGTAAAGGCTGAAGGAGATCGTCCCGAGAAACCGCAACACCGAATGGCGCAGCACCCGTTGCAGCAGGCCGGGCTGCAAGGCGAGCCAGATCAGGATCGCGGAGGCGGCGAAAATGGCATAGTCGCTGCCGTTGCGGCACAGGCCCAGCACGGCGGCAAGGCCCAGCACAGTCAGCCAGCGGCCCGCGGACAGCCTTGCGGCGCCGCCGATCTCAAGCGCCATGCCGAGGATGAAGGGCAACGAGAAGTAGAGCGTCGCCCTCACGGTCCCAATCACGGTATCGCCGACGTATGTGATCGAGCCGTACGGGCCGATTGCCCAGCTTGACGCCGCCAGGGCTGCGAGAACCAGCGACGCTGTGCCCCGGACCCCAAGCACCGGCGCCGCGAGCAGGGCCGGAAGGAGCATCGAAAAACGCCATTCGTGCACAAGGCTCCAAAGCGCATTGTTCAGCGTGAAGCCGTCGCCCAACGCAACCAAGGAGGCCTGCGAGGCAACCGACGCCAGAGTCTGCGGATGCTGCCAGACCCCGTTCCTCAGCCACTCCCCTTCTGTCGGCCAGGTGCCGTCGAAGGCCATCGTGTAAAGGACCAGGGACAGCGCCACCGACCCCGCGACGGGCAGGCACAAGCGGATTGTGCGCTGCGCGGCCCAGACGGCCCATGAGCGGGCAGACAGCACGAAGCCCCGGTCGCGCAGCGCCTTGGTCAGCACGAAGCCGCTCAGCATGAAGAAGAACATCACCGCCGGGCGCCCCGACTGGAGCGGCTGCAGCGGCGTCGCGGCCAGCCATCGGCCAAGCGGCCCGGCCAGGAAGTCGCCGGACAGCAGGCTGTGGTGCAGCAGCACCACGACGGCCGCGAGGCCGCGCAGCGCATCGAGTTCCGACAAGCGCCGGCCCGGCGCCGCCGCACCCTCTGCGTCCGCAACTTTGAGGCGCGCACGCCCTGCACCTGTAACCGCGCCCGGTTGATAGTCCGGCATGACGGATTGACCAGTTGAGACGCTTTGCCGCGGAACCATTTGGGGGTTCTACAACAGAAGCGCCCATGGTGAAGCGTATTTCTTCGTACTAATGTTTAAACGCCTTTGAACCTAGGCCAGCAAGGATCTCTACCTTGCTGGTTGTTTTCAACATCAATACTGCAACGAACGACTTCGGCCTAAGGTTTATACCTGCAACCCTTCGCGCTGGCCGACGTGTGCGAGCGGGGGGCGGGCGAAGCCGCGTCAGCCTTGCGCCGTCGCATGGCCGGACCGGGCCGCCGTGCCCGGCAGCGGCGCCCGGCCCCGCGCCACCTCGCTCACGCCTGCCTCCGGTGCTGCCACCACCCGGCGGACGTACTCGCGCAGGCAGATGACCATAGTGAACAGGTACCAGACCAACGGCTCGAAGCTGATGTCGATGAAGTTGCCGCAGGTCAGCAGCACGGCCATGGTGATCTGCAGCGCCTTGGCAAGGTCATTCGCCCATTCATGGGCCGGCTGCAACGCGGTGAGCTTGATGACCCGCTGCAGCGACGCGAACAGCACGATGATCAGCAGCCCATACAAGGCCAGGCCGGGATAACCGTGCTCCCCCAGCACCGCGAAGTAGATGTTGTGGAACGCCCGGCCGACCTGCTCCGTTGCCGGCTCGCTCGGGTTGCTGCTTTCGATGGTGATGCGGCTGGTCAGCCACACCCGGAACCCGCCGCCCAACGGGTGCTGCGCCACGTAGCCGAGCGTCCAGCGCCACACCAGGATACGCACATACGCCGAGGTCTCGCTCGCGTAATCCTCGATGGTGCTGATCCGCGTCGTCCACTGGTCCGACGTCACCGCGAACAGCCCGGCGCCCACCACCGCCGACGCCGCCAGGAACCCAGCCTTGCGCTTCGAGCGCAGGAACATCGCGACCCCCAGCACGCCCAGGCCCACCACGGCGGTGCGCGCGAACGTGCCGATGGACGCGAACAGCCCGCCCAGCGCCGTCCCGAGGTAGACCACGTCGCGGAGGCGCCCCCGGGGCAGCAGCACCGAATGC
This sequence comes from uncultured Acetobacteraceae bacterium, assembly GCA_964236415.1. Classification (GTDB taxonomy): domain Bacteria; phylum Pseudomonadota; class Alphaproteobacteria; order Acetobacterales; family Acetobacteraceae; genus CAHJXG01. Next base: position 8,514 of record CAXSEX010000070.1, read on the forward strand.
CGGCGCAGCGTCAGCAGCAGCGGCAGGAGCATGATGCCGATGGTCGCGACCGCGCTGCTCTCCGACAGCCAGATGACGTTCGAGCCGACCAGCCCGAGCGACTGCCCGTAGCCGCCGCCGGAGATGACCGTCTTCGCCGCCCACGGCAGGATGTGGGCGGACATCGAGAAGATGTAGACGTGCGCGAACGCCTCGATCTGCACCCGCGAGCGGACGACGAACGGAAGGAAGGCTGCGAACATCAGCGCCTTGAACGCCACGTCCCACTTCGCCCAGCTTGCCGCCGGCAGCGCCGCCCAGGACGTGGTCGCGGTGATCCACAGGCCCATCGTGAGGAACAGCAGCGTCGGCAAGGTGATCCGCGGCGGCGCGCGCCGGTCGAGCAGCAGGTAGGCCGCCACCGCCGCCGCCCCGATGATGAAAGACACCGGGAGGTAGGACAGCGGCGACCAGCCCAGGTACTGCGGGCCGAACAGGTCCACCCACACGTAGCCCAGCGACAGCACGAACGGCGACATGGTGCCGATCGTGAGGAAGCTCACGTAGGTCAGGATGATGGCGAGGTCGCGCACCGGGTCAGCGCCACGCCCGCGCCGGATGGCGCGCGTCACCGGGCGCCGTGCCGGGCGGCGCCTCCGGGGGCGCGGCCTTGGGGAACCACGGTTGCTTCGCATCCAGCATGGAGGCCCGGACCACGACGTAAACGACGGTCGCCAGGCTGAACAGGATGCACAGGTTGTTGATCATCGCGGCCTCGCGGGGGGCATGTCAGTCATGATGGGCAGGGCCGGCGCGGTCACGGCGCCGGCGTGCGGTAAACCACGAGCGCCCGGCCGGGCTGCTCGATCTTGCGCAGGATGTCGGGCGGCACCCACCGCGCCGCACCGATCCCGCGCAGCCACGCGCCCAACGGGCGGCGCGGCGGGTCGTAGCGCGCAACCTCCGTCCAGCCGGGGCCGGGCTGGAAGGCCAGCGCCGCGGCGCGCTGCGGGCAGGCGGGCGCGCGCAGGCAGGCGTCCACCGCGCCGTCCTCCCCGGCCACCAGCGCGCCCGGCGGCGGCGGGCCGCTCGCCACGCGGTCCAGCAGGCCCGGCCGGATCAGCAGCGCGCGGGTGCGCCAGCCCGTTTCCGCGTCCATATAGACGGTGCCGGGCTGCCCGGCGATGAACGCCGCCGCGCGCTGCTCGGCGAACATCGGCTCGTTGTTCTCCAGGTAGAGCAGCCCCAGGCAGGACAGGGCGAACCCGGCCGCGAGCCACCCCGCCGCCCCCGGCCGCGCCCGCGCCAGCGCCGCGCCCGCCACCGCGACGGGCACCGCCGCCATCGCCGCCGTCACCATGAAGTAGCGCGGCACGACGTACAGGATGCCGACGTTCAGCGCGACGAACAGGAACGACACCACAGCCCCCACCGCCGCCCAGTCCAGCACCGAGCGCCCCTGCGCACCGAGCCAGGGGGCACGCCGCGCCAACGGGTAGGCCGGCAACGCCAGCCAGAACAGCAGGCCGTACTTCTGGCTGACGAACAGCGCCGCAAGCGGCGTCCACAGCACCCCGGCCGCCAGCACGCCCTCGTTGTCGAGCGCGCCCGCCGCCCGCGCCGCCTGCGCCGCCCGGTCCACGTGGTCGTGCGCCGCCGAGATCCGCAGGCGATGCAGCGGGTCGCCGGCCGCCCACGCGAACCAGCCCATCTGCGCGCCCACCACCGCCGCGAACCCGGCGGCGATCAGCATGTAGCGCCACCGCGGCACCGCCGGGCGCAGCAGGGCCATCAGCCCAAACAGCGGCCCCAGCAGCAGCGTCGTTTCCCGTGTCAGGAACCCCAGCCCGGCCAGCACGCCCGCGCCGAGCATCAGCCGCCCCGCCCGCGCTCCCGCCTCCCGCGCCAGCATCACCAGCCAGAACGACCCCATGACCAGCGCCATCTCCAGCAGGTCCGGGTTGGCATAGGTCGCCTGCACCGGGAACTGCGGCAGCAGCACGCCGATGGCGGTCAGCGCCGCCGCCGCCGTGCCGCCGAACCAATGCCGCGCGGCGGCGTAGCCCATCAGCAGGAACGCCGCATACGCCCCGAGGTCCACCGCCGCCAGCACCGGCACGGAGAACCCGAACAGCCGGATCAGCGCCGCCGTCGGCAGCACCAGCGGGTAGCGCAGCGCCCAATGGGTCTGCCCCAGCACCGGCGCGTGCTCCGCCCAGTCCATCGCCGCCCATGCGTAGTAGGCGTCGTCATGCCCCTGGTAGCCGACCCAGCGCCACCACAGCACCGCCGCCGCCGACATGGCCAAGCCGAGCATGGCCACCGTGTGCGCCCGCCGGTCCGGGAAGCGGAACGGCCCCAAAGCCTGGCTCCACAGATATTACGAATCCAGAACTAGCATCGGCCGGCGTCGCGGCGCAACTCCTGGGCACCTACGGCCGCGGCGCCGCCGCCCGCTGCAGCCGGTCGTTGATCGCGAGGCCCAGCCCCTCCGCCGGCACCGGCATCGCCGCGATCCCGGTGAGCTTCAGCCGCGCCCCCTCCTCATCCAGCCAGCGCAGCCCGGCGAACAAGCGGGCCGCCGCCTCCGCCACGTCGCCTGCGGCGCTCAGTTGGAAGGTGCATCCCGCGCCGGGGAGCGCCGGGCCGAACGCCAGCAGCGCCTCCTGCGCGTCCGCCGCCGCCGCCCCGAGCCGCACCGGCAGCCGCGGCGCGTAGTGCGACACCAGCAGGCCCGGCGAGCGCAGCGTGCGCGTCGCCTCCGCCGCCAGCGGGGTGATGCCGCGCCCCACCGGGCCGATGAGCGCCTCGATGTCCGACACCGCCGTGCCGCCGGGCCGCAGCAGGAACGGGCGCCCGGCCGAAAGGTCGATCACCGTGCTTTCCAGCCCCACCGCGCACGGCCCGCTGTCCAGCACCGCGGCGATCCGCCCGTCCAACCCGGCCAGCACGTGCGCAGCCGTGGTGGGCGACACCTCGCCCGAGCGGTTTGCCGAGGGCGCCGCGACCGGCCGCCCTACCTCCCGCAGCAAGGCCAGCGCCGTCCGCCCCGCCGGCACCCGCACCGCCAGCGTGTCCAGCCCCGCCCCGGCCAGCAGCGCCACCGGGCACGTCACGCGCCGCGGCAGCACCAGCGTCAGCGGCCCCGGCCAGAACCGCTCGGCAAGCGCGCGCGCCGGGGCAGGGGCCTCCACGTGGCGGAACACGGCGTCGGCGTCCGGGTAGTGCGCGATCAGCGGGTTGAAGTGCGGCCGGCCCTTCGCGTCGAACACGGCGGCGACCGCCCGTGCATTCGTGGCATCGGCGCCGAGGCCGTACACCGTCTCCGTCCCGAACGCCACCAGCCCGCCCGCGTGCAGCAGCGCCGCGGCCCGGGCGATGCCGTCCTCGTCGTCCCCCAGCTTTTCAGTGCGTAGCCGTTCCGTCACGTCCGCCCGGCGCAGACGAAGCCCGGGTTCTCCCAGCCGGGCTTGCCGTAGCGCAGAGGCGCGCCGTCCATGCCGCAGACCTGGCCGCCCGCCGCTTCCAGCACCGCCTGGGGTGCTGCTGTGTCCCATTCCATCGTGCGGCCGAACCGCGGGTACAGGTCCCCCGCGCCCTCCGCCAGCCGCACGATCTTCAGCGCCGACCCCATGTGGGTGACGCCGTGCACCGCCCGGCCTTGCAGGAACCGGTCCAGCCGGGCGTCCATCGCGTAGTGCCGGCTGGCGAGCACATGCAGGCCGTCCGCGGGCGGCGTGCGGGCGCGGATCGCGCGCTCCCCGGCCGTGCTGCGCTTCCACGCCCGCGACGCCGAGGGCGTCGGCCCGACCAGGCCGCCGAACAGCTCGCCATAGGCCGGCACGCCCACCGCCCCCAGCACCGCCCGCCCGTCGCGCACCAGCCCGATGTTCACCGTGAACTCGTCCCGCCCGGCCGAGAACTCCCGCGTGCCGTCCAGCGGGTCCACCAGCCAGTACTCGTGGTGCTGGTCAGGCTCGTGCCCGGCGGCGATCTCCTCCTCCGCCACCACGGGGATGCCGGGGGTCGCGGCGCGCAGTGCCTCGGCGATCAGCGCCTCCGCCGCGTGGTCGGCCTCCGTCACCACGCTTTCATCGGTTTTGCGCCGGGTCTCGAACCCGCGGGCGCGCACCGTGAGGATCACGGACCCGGCACGGCGGGCCAGGTCGGCGGCAAGGCTGAGCAGGGATGGGTCGTCCATTCCGGCGATCAAACCACAGCAGGATGGTTTGGGGAAGCTTGGGGCCTGTCAGCCAGAGTTGTGCGACTGGGAAGTGCGGCAGGCTTGATCAAGTTCCGGCCGCACCTGGCCAACGTAACACGACGACTTCCTCACGCATCTGCATCTTTGTTGCAGTAGCAAACCGTTCACGAAACAATTTCAGTTGGCAGACTTCGTAACCTAATCCTTCGGCCAACTCCGCCAATATTTCTCCTGTCCGGATCATAACTTGCAAGTAAGACGCCTGATCGCCCACCACGTATCCGAGCATCGCGCCGGGCTTGAGTAAGCTACGCAATGACGTAAGTTGCCGAACCATGCCGCCGAAGTAAAGCTTGGTCACGCGATGGTACATGCGCTCGAAGCCCGATGTCTTTCCGAGCGCTACACGTCGCGCTTCTATCTCGCGGCAGATTGCCTGGACCCGCTCGTTGTCGGCGACCCACACCTCATCACTGTCGCCGCTATAGACACCACGTGTGTTAGATCGTATAAGCTGGTATTTGAGCGCGCGTAGCTCTTGTTTGTTGTTGATCAAGCCAAGCACCACGCTTTCTAGCCGCGTTGTGCGTGTATAATCCTTTTCATTCGGATAAGGTGGTGACGTGAATACCCCATCTATCGACTTTAGTGCGATTTCGGTGCGTAATTCCCTTGCGTCATGGCGAAAGATCGTTCCCCTTCCGTGAGGTGTTTGCATGCCTAGAGATGCAAGGTCAGACGCGATAATCCGCACCCGTTCAATCCAGTTTCCTACTAGGCGGCGTTGACATTCAGGCTTTCGGTTTGGTTAAGGCTCCTTTTCGGG